>CALRYR010000039.1:0-14647 GCA_943372425.1 Variovorax sp. YR752
CCCGGTGTGGCGCTCGGCCTGCAGCCACTGCGCGAAGAGTGCCAGGTCGCGCCGGTAGGCCGCCAGCGTGTTCTTCGACAGCCCGTCCTCCAGCCACAGCGCATCGACGAAATCGTCGATCTCGGGCGTGGCGGGGGCAGCAGGGGAAACGGATTCGGACATCGCTCACAAGATAACAAAACGAAAAAGCCGCCCGAAGGCGGCTTGATACATAAGACGGCGGCGCCGCTTACTCGAGCGTGAGCTTCTGCTTGGCCACGACCTGCTTGTAGATCTCGTACTCGGCCTTGATCTGCGCGGCAAACTGCTCGGGCGTGTTGGCCACGACGACCGAATCGGTGTCCTCGATGCGCTTCTTCACGGCCGGGTCAGCCAGCGCCTTCTTCACACCTTCGTTGACCTTGTCGACGACTTCCTTCGGCAGGCCCTTGGGGCCGAGGATGCCGTAGTAGGCCATGCGGTTCACCGGCTCCAGGCCGACTTCCTTGAAGGTCGGCACGTTCGGCAGTGCGGCCACGCGGTTCGGTGCGCTCACGACGATCGGGATCAACCGACCGGCCTTGATGAAGGGCAGCGCCGAAGGCAGGTTGTCGAAGATGATCGGCACCTGGCCGGCCACCGTGTCGTTCAACGCCGGGCCCGCGCCGCGGTACGGGATGTGCGTGACAAAGGTGTTCGTCAGGCTCTTGTACAGCTCCATCAGCAGGTGGCCGATGCCACCGGTGCCCGACGACGAGTACGAGTACTTGCCCGGGTTCTTCTTGAGCTCGGCGACGAATTCCGCGTAGTTCTTGGCTGGGAAATTCGGGTTGACCGCGATGATGTTCGGCGTCGCGGCGATGTTGATGATCGGCGTGAAGTCGTTGATCGGGTCGTACGGCACCTTGGGGTTGATGGCCGGATTGGCCGCCGTGCTCGACACGGTGGCGATGCCCAGCTTGTAGCCGTCGGCCGGGGCACGCGCGGTTTCGGCCGCGCCCACGATGCCGCCGCCACCGGCGCGGTTCACCACCACCACCGGCTGGCCCAGCACCTTGCCCAGCGGGTCGGCCACGACACGCGCGACGATGTCGGTGGTGCCGCCGGGTGCGAAAGGCACGCTCAGTTCGATCGGCTTGTTCGGATAGCCCTGGGCCAGCGCCGGGCCGGCGATTGCGACCAGCGCAGCGGCACCCGCGAGGGCGCTCCATTGACGACGTTGCATCTGCAAACTCCTGGTAAGTCGAAAAAAGACGAAACCGCGATGCTAGCGGCTCCATCTCGCCGGCCGTTCCCAGGATTACCCACGGAACCGGCGGTTTATCCTCGCCGCGGTGAATTACGCGCAACTCCTCTTCCCCGACTTCTCCCTCATCGCCTGCGGCTGGCTGCTCTGCCGCTACACCGCACTCGACCGCCGCGTGTGGGACCAGGTCGAGTCGCTGGTCTACTACTTTCTCTTTCCGGTGCTGCTGTTCCATTCGATCGTGCGCAGCCCGATCGACTTCGGCGCCACGTCCAACCTCCTCGCCGCGGGTCTGGGCGTCAGCATCGCCGGCATCGCGCTGTCGTACGCCCTGCCTCACCTGCCGTGGCTCGGCCGGCACATCGACCGGCGCGAACACGCAGGCAGCGCGCAGATCGCCTTCCGCTTCAATTCCTTCATCTGCCTGGCGATGGCCGAACGCCTGGCCGGGGCGCAGGGCCTGCTGCTGATCGCGGTGCTCATCGGCGTGTGCGTGCCGCTGATGAACGTCGCCGCCGTCTGGCCCATGGCGCGGCATGCGCAGACCGGCTTCGTGCGGCAACTGCTGCGCAATCCGCTGATCATCGCGACCGCGTCGGGGCTGGTGGTCAACCTGCTCGGCATCACGGTGCCGGGCTGGATGGAGCCATCCCTCACGCGGATCGGCGCCGCATCCCTGGCGCTGGGCCTGCTGGCAGCGGGCGCAGGCATGCAGTTCGCGATGCTCGCGCAGGGCAAGATGCTGGCGGCCTCGCTTCTGTCCATCCGCCACCTGATCCTGCCGCTGATCGGCTGGGGCCTGGCGCGTGCGCTGCGGCTCGAACCGGCGCAGTCGGCCGTGCTGATGGCCTTCGCGGCGGTACCGACTGCGTCGAGCGCCTACGTGCTGGCGGCGCGGATGGGCTACAACGGCCCGTACGTGGCGGGGCTGGTCACGCTCTCGACCATCCTCGGGGTGCTCAGCCTGCCGTTTGCGCTGTCGCTGCCGCGCTGAACCGGAGGGATATACGCCGTTCTGGTGATGGTGCGCTGCACACTAAATTACTACCATTGGGCACAGGTACGAGCGGGCGCTGCCGTTCGGCGCACGCGCACCAGGAGATGGCATGGAGGTCTTTTTCGACAGATTGCAGGCCATGACGGCCGCGGGGGTGGCTGGCGTGTTGCTGCTGCTGGTCCTCCTCTGGGCCGTCGCGAACCGCATCGCCGCCCGGCGTGAAGCCCGCCGACGCATCGCAGCCGCCCGGGTGCGCTCCGGCCACGTCCCGCTCGAGATCCCGACCGTGCGCGGCGGCCTGGGAACCATCGGCGAGGACGGCGAACCCGACACGCTGCCCGGATGGTTCCTCGAGGGAAAAGGCGGGTACGCCGTGGTCGACGAGCACCCGCGCATCCACCTGCGCTACCGCGACCCGAAGGGCCGCAAGGCCGAATGCATCATGAAGGTCGAGAAGATCGACTTGCGCAAGCGCTACCTCGCCGGCTACGGCGACCTGCCCGGCGAGCAGCACGTGGTGCCGTTCCACGCCATCAAGGCGGCGCGCATCGCCGACACCGGCCAGCGCTTCAACCTCGACTTCTGGGTCGATGCGGTGAAGGTCGCGCGGCGCCGGCGCGGCGAGGTGTAGCCCGCATCTTCGTCTCGCTCCTCCCGCTCGATCGCAGCCCGGATAATCGACCGGACACCGGCCTGCGACGCCGCCCGTTCGCAGCGCCGCGGACCGATGGAGAAACGAGAAAAGATGTTGATCGACAAGGGAAAGTCCGAAACTCCCGAGAAGAAATCCGAGGACTTCGCTGGCCACACGCCCATGATGGCCCAGTACCTGCGCCTCAAGGCCGACCACCCGGACACGCTGCTGTTCTACCGGATGGGCGATTTCTACGAGCTGTTCTACGGCGACGCCGAGAAGGCGGCGCGGCTGCTCGACATCACGCTGACGCAGCGCGGCCAGTCGGCCGGGCAGCCGGTGGTGATGGCCGGCGTGCCCTTCCATGCGGTCGATGCCTACCTCGGCCGACTCATCAAGCTGGGCGAATCGGTCGCGATCTGCGAACAGGTCGGCGAGGTGGGCGCGAGCAAGGGGCCAGTCGAGCGCAAGGTGATGCGGGTGGTCACGCCCGGTACGCTGACCGATGCGGAGCTGCTCAACGACAAGAGCGAATCGCTGCTGCTCGCGGTGCAGGCCAGCGGCCGCAATGCACTGGGCCTGGCGTGGCTGAGCGTGACAGGCGCCGAACTGCGGCTGGCCGAATGTCCGGCCGACACGCTCGAAGCCTGGATCGCCCGCATCGCGCCGAGCGAGCTGCTCTACAGCGCCGAGGTCACGCCGGCCTTCGAGAACCGGCTGAAGGCCGCGCGCGCCGCGCAGCCCTTCACGCTGTCGGTGCGGCCGGCCTGGCAGTTCGACGGTGCACTGGGCGAACGCAAGCTGTGCGAACAGCTGGGCAGCGCCAGCCTCGCCGCCTGGAACGCGGAGGGCCTGCCCAACGCGCACGCCGCGGCGTCGGCCCTGCTGGGCTACGCGGAACACACGCAGGGCCGGGCGCTGTCGCATGTCCAGCGGTTGACGGTCGAGCGCGACGGCGACCTGATCGAACTGCCGCCCGCCACGCGGCGCAACCTCGAACTGGTGCAGACGCTGCGCGGCGAGGATTCGCCCACCCTCTTCTCGCTGCTCGACACCTGCATGACCGGCATGGGCAGCCGGCTGCTCAAGCGCTGGCTGCTGTCGCCCCGGCGCGAACGCAGCGAGGCGCAGGCGCGGCTCGACGCCATCGGCGCGTTGCAGTCGCATGCACCCGGCGCGGCGTCGGCCCCATGGCGCGCGCTGCGCGACGCGCTGAAGAACACCAGCGACGTCGAGCGCATCGCCGCGCGCATCGCGCTGCGCCAGGTGCGCCCGCGCGAGCTGGTCGCGCTGCGGCTGGCGCTGGCCAAGGCCGAGCAGCTATCGCCGCTGCTGCCCGGTGGCGCCGCGCTGCTCCAGCAGATTGCGCAGACGCTCGCACCGCCGCCGGGCTGCGTCGAGCTGCTGGTGAGCGCGATGAAGCCCGACCCGGCCGCGCTGGTGCGCGACGGCGGCGTGATCGCCACCGGGCACGACGCCGAGCTCGACGAGCTGCGCGCCATCAGCGACAACTGCGACGACTTCCTGCTCAAGCTTGAAGTGCAGGAGCGCGAGCGCACCGGCATCTCCAACCTGCGCGTGCAGTTCAACCGTGTGCACGGTTTCTACATCGAGGTGACGCAGAGCGCGCTCGCCAAGGTGCCCGACAACTACCGCCGCCGCCAGACGCTGAAGAACGCCGAGCGCTTCATCACGCCGGAGCTCAAGGCCTTCGAGGACAAGGCGCTGAGCGCGCAGGACCGCGCCCTGGCCCGCGAGAAGTGGCTGTACGAGCAGCTGCTCGACGCGCTGCAGCCGCACGTCAATGCGCTCACGCGCCTGGCCGCCGGCATCGCCACGCTCGACGCGCTGTGCGCGCTGGCCGAGCGCTCGCACACGCTGCACTGGAAGGCGCCCGGCTTCGTCGCACACCCGTGCATCGAGATCGTGCAGGGCCGCCACCCGGTGGTGGAGGCACGGCTGGCCGAGAAGTCGTCGGGCGGCTTCATCGCCAACGACACGGCGCTGGGGCCCCAGCAGCGCATGCAGGTCATCACCGGGCCGAACATGGGCGGCAAGTCGACCTACATGCGGCAGATCGCGATCATCGTGCTGCTGGCCTCCATCGGCTCGCACGTGCCCGCCACGGCCTGCCGGCTCGGGCCGATCGACGCCATCCACACCCGCATCGGCGCGGCCGACGACCTGGCCAACGCGCAGTCGACGTTCATGCTGGAGATGACCGAGGCCGCGCAGATCCTGCACAGCGCCACGGCGCAGTCGCTGGTGCTGATGGACGAGATCGGCCGCGGCACCAGCACCTTCGACGGCCTGGCGCTGGCCGCCGGCATCGCGGCGCAGTTGCACGACCGCACCAAGGCCTTCACGCTTTTCGCCACGCACTACTTCGAGCTGACCGAATTCCCGGCCACGCACCACGGTGCGGTGAACATGCACGTGAGCGCGACCGAATCCGGCCGCGACATCGTCTTCCTGCACGAGATGCAGCCCGGCCCCGCGAGCAAGAGCTACGGCATCCAGGTGGCGCGGCTGGCCGGCATGCCGGCGGCGGTGGTCAACCATGCGCGCCAGGCCCTCGAGGCGCTGGAGGCACAGCAGACGCAGACGCGCGCGCAGGTCGACCTGTTCGCCCCGCCGCCCGCGGCGGAGGCCCCGACGGTGAGCGCCGTAGAATCCGCCCTGGCCACGCTGGACCTCGATGCGATGAGCCCCCGGGAGGCGCTCGAAGCGCTGTACACACTTCAAAAACTCAACCAGCGCGAAGGCGGTCGAGCCTGAGCCGGCCCGATTCGTGCGAGACGATCCCATGACTTACTGCGTAGGCATCAAACTCAACGCCGGCCTGGTGTTCCTCTCCGACTCGCGCACGAACGCGGGCGTCGACCACATCAGCACCTTCCGCAAGATGATCGTTTACGAGCAGCCGGGCGACCGCGTCATGGTGCTGCTGTCGGCCGGCAACCTGAGCATCTCGCAGTCGGTGCGCGAGATCCTGCAGATCGAGGAACTCCGCGAAACGCAGGAGGACGGCGAGCCCGGCCCACCCATCACCATCTGGAACGCCAAGAGCATGTTCGATGCCGCGCGCGTGCTGGGCTCGGCGGTGCGCCACGTGTACGACCGTGACGCCGAAGCGCTCAAGCATGCGGGGCTGGACTTCAACGTGTCCTTCATCTTCGGCGGCCAGGTCAAGGGCGAGGGCATGCGCCTGTTCCTGGTCTATTCGGCGGGCAACTTCATCGAGGCGACCAACGAGACGCCCTACTTCCAGGTCGGTGAATCGAAATACGGCAAGCCGGTGCTCGACCGCGTACTCACGCCCGACACGCCGCTCGACGAGGCCGCCAAGTGCGCGCTGGTGTCGATGGATTCCACGATGAAGTCGAACCTCTCGGTCGGCCTACCGCTGGACCTGGTCGTGTATGAGGCCAACCGGCTGGAGACCGACAAGATCGTCTGCCTCGACGCCAACAACCCCTACTACCAGATGATGCACAACAGCTGGGGCCAGAAGCTGCGCGAGGTGTTCGACAGCATCGAGGACCCGGTCTGGGACGGCAGCGAAACCACCTACCCGCTGATGATGCCGGCGGCGCGGCACAGCCCGCTGCGCAAGATCTCGACGCCGGACGAGAAGCTCATCTGAGCCCCTGACCGGGTGACCTTGCCGCCTGTCGTCTTCTCGCACGGGAACAGCTTCCCAGCGAGCACCTACCGCGTCATGCTCGACAGCCTGCGCAACCGTGGGCTGGACGTACACGCGATCGAGAAGTACGGGCACGACCCGAAGTACCCCGTCACCAACAACTGGCCGCACCTGGTCGAGCAGCTCGCCGACTTCACGCGCGGTCTGGTGAAGCAGGCGGGGCAGCCCGTCTTCCTCGTGGGCCACTCGCTGGGCGGCTTCCTCAGCCTGATGTGCGCCGCGCGCCATCCGATGCTGGCGCGTGGCGTGGTGATGCTCGACTCGCCGCTCGTTGGCGGCTGGCGTGCCAACACGCTCGGCCTGGTCAAGCGCACGCGGCTGATGCAATCGATGTCGCTGGGCGCCGTGAGCCGAAAGCGCCGCACCGTCTGGAACGACCGCGAGGCCGCCTTCGAGCACTTCCGCGCCAAGCGGGCCTTCGCACGCTGGGACGAACGGGTGCTGCGCGACTACATCGAGCACGGCATGTGCGTGTCGCCCGATGCGCTGACGCTCGCCTTCGATCGCGACGTGGAAACCGCCATCTACGACACGCTGCCGCACAACCTCGGCCCGCTGCTGCGCGCCAACCCGCTGCACTGCCGCGTCGCCTTCATCGGCGGGCGCCAGTCGGTCGAGATGCGCCGCGTCGGCCTCGCGATGACCGAGCGCGTCACGCGCGGTCGCATGGCGATGCTCGACGGCACGCACCTCTTCCCCATGGAAAAGCCGATCGCCACGGCGGCGGCGGTGGAGGCGTCGCTGCGCAACCTGGTGTGATGGCGACGGCTCGAAGGCCCTAACCCACCATCCGGTCCCGCCGCGCCAACGAGGGGAACAGCTTGAACCACGCGAGCGCAACAACCACCGTGCCCGCGCCACCCAGCACCACCGAACCCACCGGCCCCAGCAGCGCCGCAGTGGCGCCCGATTCGAACTCGCCGAGCTGGTTGCTCGCGCCGATGAAGATCGAGCTGACCGCGCTCACGCGTCCGCGCATGTCGTCGGGCGTCTCGAGCTGCACCAGCGTCTGCCGGATCACCACGTTCACCATGTCCGCGCCGCCCGAAATCGCCAGCGCGATGAGCGACACCGTGAAGCTGCGCGAAATGCCGAACACCACCATGCACACACCGAAAGCAGCCACCGCGATCAGCAGCGTGCGGCCCACGTGCCGCTCGATCGGCTGCCGCGTGAGCCAGACCGACGTGAGCAGCGCCCCCACCGCCGGCGCGCTGCGCAGCAGCCCCATGCCCCAGGCGCCGGTGTGCAGGATGTCCTTGGCGTAGATCGGCAGCAGCGCCACGGCGCCGCCGAGCAGCACCGCGAAGAGGTCGAGCGAGATGGCGCCCAGCACCGGCTTGCGGCGCCAGATGAAGTTGACGCCCGCGAACACCGTGGCCAGCGTGACCGGCTCGCGCACCCGCGCCGGCTGCAGGTAGCGCAGGCGCCCCACCAGCACGCCGCCCACCACGAAGAACGCCACGCTCACACCGTAGACCACGCCGGTGCCGGCCGCGAACAGCAGGCCGCCCAGTGCCGGTCCACCGATGATGGCGCCCTGCATGCCGGCCGAACTGAAGGCCATCGCGCGCGGCAGCATCAACGGCGGCACCAGCATCGGCGTGAGCGACTGCTGCGCCGGCATCTGGAAGGCCCGCACCGCACCCAGCACCACCGACAGGCCCAGCAGCAGCGCGCGCGAATCGTGGTGCAGTTCATGCGCCATCAGCAGCGCCAGCCCGACCACGCCCTGTACCGCGAAGCAGGCGGCCACGATGCGCCCGCGATGGTGGCGGTCGACCACATGGCCGGCGTACAGCGCCAGCACCAGCGCCGGCACGAACTGGTAGAGCCCGACCAGGCCCAGGTCCCAGGCGCTGCCGGTCAGGTCGTACATGTGCCAGCCGATGGCCACCAGCAGCATCTGGCTGGCGGCGGTGCCGAAGAGCCGCGCCACCCACAGCTGCATGAAGGGACGCACACGCGTCAGGTCGGAGAAATTCGGGGCGGTCGCGGAGGCATCGGAAACGGCGGGCATCCGGTCGAGAATAGCCGAGCCATGACATCGCTGCTCGCGCCCGCCCTGACCGTCGTCCATGACGATGCGCACCTGCTGGTGCTCGACAAACCCGCCGGCCTGCTGTGCGTGCCTGGCCGCGGCGAGGACAAGCAGGACTGCCTGAGCGCACGCGCCGCGGCACGCTGGCCCGACGCGCTGGTGGTGCACCGGCTCGACATGGCGACCAGCGGCCTGGTGCTGATGGCGCGCAGCCTGGAGGTGCAGCGCGCACTGGGCGACGCCTTCGCGACGCAGCAGGTGTGGAAGCGCTACGAGGCGGTGGTCGACGGCGTGCTCGACGAAAGCCCGCACTGGTCGGTCATCGACGCTCCGTTGATGGCCGACTGGCCGCGCCGGCCGCTGCAGAAGATCGACCCGGCCGGCAAGCCGAGCCTTACCCGCTGGCGGGTGCTGGAGCCGTTGCCGTCACTGAACGCCAGTCGGCTGCTGCTGGAGCCGCGCACCGGCCGCTCGCACCAGCTGCGCGTGCACCTGGCGTCGATCGGCCATGCGATCCTGGGCGATGCGTTGTACGGCGATGAAGACAACCAGCGGCGGGCGCCGCGGCTGATGCTGCACGCCAGCGTGCTGCAGTTTCGCCACCCGGCAACCGGCGAGGCGGTGCGCTTCGAAAGCCCGTCGCCCTTCAGAACGCCTTGACGACCATCACGGGCATGGCGGCGTCCTGCAGCACCCGCTGCGTCACGCTGCCGAGCAGCAGCTTCTCGATGCCGGCGCGGCCGTGCGAGCCCATCACGATGAGGTCGACGCCCAGCGCCACCGCGGTGTCGACGATGCCTTCGTGCACCACATGGCCGTCGATCACGCGCTGGTCGCTGTGCAGGCCCTCGGCCGCCAATGCAGCCACGCCCCGCGCGAGCGCGGCATTGGCGCTCGACGTGGCGGCTGCCAGGTATTCGTTCTGGCCCAGCGCGTAGTCCGCGCCGACGCCGATGAAGGGGTAGTTGTCGATCACGTGGATCAGCGTGATGCGGCTGCCGAAGGCAAGCGCGAGCCCGCTGGCCTTGCTGACCGCATACATCGACGTTTCGGAACCATCGATCGGCACCAGGATGTGATTGAACATGGATGTCCTCGCTGCGTTCACGGGGCTCGCGGTGGAGCCGGGGCTGCAATTTAACCCGGCCGCCTGTTACCGGTTGTAGAAAGAGCGGGCAGGCCGCTCAATCGCCCTGGAAGCCACCGGCCCGGCAGGTGACCACCAGCGTGTCGCGGTGGCCGCTCTGGCCTTCGACCAGCGGCTGGATCGGCGTCGACTCGTGGATCACGCGGGCGTCGTCGACCAGCATCAACGTCCACGGCTCGGTCAGCGTGAAGCGCTCGCCGCGACGGCCTTCCGCCTCGAACACGCGCGTCTCGCCGCCCTTGATGCCCTGGCGGCCGATCAGCATCACCGCCACCAGGTCGACGCCGTCGCGGTGCGCGCCCTCGGGCGTGGGCCGGCCGATGCCGTGCGTGGTGTCGATGCGGAACTGGTGCGCCTCGACGAACCAGCGCTGCGTGCCATGCAGGCCCGTGGCCGCATCGGCGATGCGCACCAGCAGGCGCTGCCAGGCTGGGTTGGCCACCGTCGCCTCGTTCATCGGCGCGAACCAGCGCTGCATGCCGCCGTGCAAGGCGTTGTATTCGACCGGCTGCCAGTGCGCGCGATGCGGCACGGAGGCCAGCGCGTCGGCGTCGACCGTGAAGCACGAATGCCGGCGCTGGCGATAGCGGCCGCCGTCCTTCAAATACTCGTCGGGCGGGAGGCCATCCCAATCGGCGCGCAGGGCCTCCAGCGCGTCGAGCGGCACACCGAGCCATTCGGCCACGCCTTCGGGACTGAGCACCGCGTAGCCCTGCAAACGCAGAGCATCGACGAGACGGGAAGGAGGATCGAAGGAAGGCGCGAAGACGGCGCTCACGCCTCGACCTTCACGCCCTTCCAGAAGGCGACGCGGTCCTTCACCTCCTCGGCCTCGGGCTTCGGATCGGCGTAGTACCAGGCGGCGTCGGCGTTGAGTTCGCCGTTGACCAGCAGCGAGTAGTAGCTGGCGGAGCCCTTCCAGGGGCAGGTGGTCTTGTGGTTGCTGAAGGTGACGTGCTCGCGCTTGAGCGAGTCCATCGGGAAGTAGTGGTTGCCTTCGACGACCACGGTGTCGTCGCTCTCGGCGATGGTGACGCCGTTCCAGGTTGCTTTCATGGGGGATCTCCGGATGCCCAGGCCGGCGCAGCGTGCGTCGGCGTTTTCACAAGGGTGCCGCCGGCGCCTCGCGCGGCGGCAGGCCCCTATTGTGCCGCTGGCGCCTGAAGCCAGTGCACGCTGAACAGGCGCTCGGGGTCGGTCCACACGGCCGTCGGCGTGAAACCAGCCTTCTCGGCCAACACGCGCAGGCCGTCGACGGTGAACTTGTGCGAGTACTCGGTATGGATCGTCTCGCCCTCGGCGAAGGCGAAGCGCTTGCCGTCGATCGTTACGGTCTGGGCCCGGCGGCTCACCAGATGCATCTCGATGCGCTGCAGGGGCGCGTTGTAGAACGCAGCATGCGAGAACGCCTCGACGTCGAAATCGGTGTGCAACTCCGCATTGGCGCGGCGCAGCAGGTTCAGGTTGAAGGCGGCCGTGACGCCCTGCGCGTCGTTGTAGGCTGCGTGTAGCACGGCCGGGTCCTTCACCAGGTCGACGCCGAGCAGCAGCCCGCCACCGCGCAGCAGCCGAGCCGACAGCTGCAGGAAGGCCAGCGCCTCGTCGGGCGTGAAGTTGCCGAGCGTGGAGCCGGGGAAGAAGCCGACGCGGCGACCAGCGCCCTCCCCCGGCGCCGGCAGCACCAGCGGCATCGTGTAGTCGGCCGCGACCGGCTGCACCGCGAGCTGCGGATAGTCGGCGCGCAGCCGCTCGGCCGCAGCGCCCAGATGCTCGCCGGAGATGTCGATGGGCACGTAGCGCCGCGGCGTCTCGAGCGCATCGAGCAGCAGCCGCACCTTGGTGAGCGAACCGGCACCGAACTCGATGATCTCGGCGTTCGGCCCGATCTGCGCGGCGATCTCGCCGGCGCGCTCGGTGAGGATGCGCAGCTCGGTGCGCGTCGGGTAGTACTCGGGCAGGTCGCAGATGCGGTCGAACAGCGCCGAGCCTTCTACGTCGTAAAAGTACTTCGGCGAGATGCTCTTCGCGCGGCGCGACAGGCCGGCGTGCAGTTCGCGGCCGAACTCGCTGAGCGCGGGCGCGGTGCGCGCCTCGTCGCGTTGAAGATCGAGCGGGAGAGAAGCGGGATTGCGCATCAAAGGTCCTTCGCGAGCCGCAGCCCCGAAAACTGCCAGCGCGCGGCTGGCGGGAAGAAATTGCGGTAGCTCGGCCGGGTATGGCCCGCCGGCGTGGCGACACTGCCACCTCGCAGCACCAGCTGGCCGACCATGAACTTGCCGTTGTATTCCGCGGCCACGCCAGGCAGCGGGCGGAAGCCGGGGTACGGGTCGTAGGAAGAACGGGTCCATTGCCAGACATGACCGGTCATCTCGGTCATGCCCTGGTCGGCGCATGCGGCTTCCCACTCGAATTCGGTCGGCAGCCGGGCGCCGGCCCATTCGGCGTACGCGGCCGCTTCGTAGAAGCTCAGCTGAGACACCGGCGCCTCTGGCGCCATCGGCCGCACGCCATGCACGCCGAAGACCTGCCAGCCGGCCGCGGTGCCACCTTGAAAGGCGAGCCGCGGATCATCCGGCGCCAGCCAGTAGGCCGGCGCCCGCCAGCCCTGCGACTGCACCGCGGCCCAGCCGTCGGACAGCCACAGCTCGGGCCGCTGGTAGCCGCCGTCGGCGATGAACTGCGCATAGTCGCCGCAGCTCACCAGCCGATCGGCAATGGCGTAGGGACGCAGCAGCGCGCGATGGCGTGGCGTCTCGTTGTCGAAGGCGAAGCCGGCGCCGCCATGCCCAACCTCCACATGCCCACCCGGTTGCGCGCGCCACTGCATGGCGGGCGGCACCGTCGCCAGGCGCAACGCGGGCGCCGCAGCGGGCCGGTACGCCGGCAACAGCGGGTTGCACGAGAAGGCATGCAGGATGTCGGTGACCAGCAACTCCTGGTGCTGCTGCTCGTGGTGCAGGCCCAGGGTGAGGATGGGTTCGATCGTCGCCCAGGCGGCTTCGTCGACCGTGTCGAGCAAGCGCTCCACGCCCGCATCGACGTGTGCACGGTAGGCATGCACTTCGTCGATGGTCGGCCGCGTGAGCAGGCCACGCTGCGGCCGCGGATGCCGCGGGCCCAGCGCCTCGTAATAGGAATTGAACAGGTACTGGAAGCGCGGGTCGAAGGCACGGTAGCCGTCGGCGTGCGGCTGCAGCAGCACCGTCTCGAAGAACCAGGTCGTGTGGGCCAGGTGCCACTTGGTCGGGCTGGCATCGGGCATCGACTGGATGCACTGGTCTTCGGCCGACAGCGGTGCGGCCAGTTCGCGGCTGGCGCTGCGCACGGTCCGAAAGGCGTCGCGCAAGGCGTGGGGAGCCTGCGGGCTCGGCCGGGAAAGCGTCATGGGGTCTCCAGATTTGGCAGCGGTCGTTTTAGTCGATGGGCCGGGGCCACGTCCGTAGGACAAGCCCGCGGGCGTTTCCCCGCGCGGCCAGTCGGCGGCTGCCGATAATGCGCGAATGCCC
Organism: Variovorax sp. YR752; assembly: GCA_943372425.1. GTDB lineage: Bacteria > Pseudomonadota > Gammaproteobacteria > Burkholderiales > Burkholderiaceae_C > Variovorax. The sequence continues at coordinate 13,257 of CALRYR010000039.1, forward strand.
ATGTCCGATCCCGCCCGCCGCCCCCATGTCCTCATCGTGGGCTGTGGTTTTGGCGGCCTCGAAGCCGCCCGGCGGCTGCAACGTGCTGAGGTGGACGTGACGGTGGTCGAGAAGACCAACCACCACCTGTTCCAGCCCCTGCTCTACCAGGTCGCGACCGCCGGCCTGGCGGCGCCGTCGATCGCCGCGCCCACCCGCCTGCTGTTCCGCGGGCAGCGCAACATCACCACGCTGATGGGCGAGGTGACCGACATCCTTCCGGCCGAGCGCGCGGTGTTGCTGCGCGACGGCCTGCGCATCGGCTACGACCACCTGATCGTTGCCGCCGGCGCCACCCACAGCTACTTCGGCAACGACGCCTGGGCCGCGCACGCGCCCGGCCTGAAGACACTGGCCGACGCCTTCGCGATCCGCCGCCACGTGCTGATGTCGTACGAGGCGGCCGAGAAAGAAGCGGACCCGGCGCGGCGGCGCGCCTTCCTGACCTTCGCCGTGATCGGCGGCGGGCCGACCGGTGTCGAGATGGCCGGCACGCTGGCCGAGATCGCCCGCCACACGCTCGAGGGCGAGTTCCGTCACATCGACCCCGCCAGCGCCGAGGTGCTGCTGATCGAGGGCGGCCCGCGCGTGCTGCAGGCCATGCCCGAGGGGTTGAGCCAGAAGGCGAAGGAACAGCTGGAACGGCTCGGCGTCAAGGTGCGGCTCGACGCCAAGGTGACCGCCATCGACGACACGGGGTTGAACATCGCGACCGCGGCCGGCAACGAACGCATCGCCAGCCATTGCGTGGTGTGGGCTGCCGGCGTCGCGGCCTCCCCGCTCGGCAAGCTGCTCGCCGCGGCGACCGGCGCCGAAACCGACCGCGCCGGGCGCGTGCGGGTCGAGCCCGACCTGAGCCTGGCCGGCCATCCGGAGATCAGCGTGGTGGGCGACCTCGCCGCGGCCATGAGCCACGCCCCGGGCCAGGAGCCGAGGCCCGTGCCCGGCGTGTCGCCCGGCGCCAAGCAGATGGGCCGCACCGCCGCGGGCAACGTGCTGCACCGCATCGCCGGCACGCCGACCGAGGCCTTCCGCTACGCCGACTACGGCAACCTCGCGACCATCGGCCGCAACTCAGCGGTGGTCGACCTCGGCACGCCATTCGGCCCGCTGCGCTTCAGCGGCAAGCTGGCCTGGCTCTTCTGGCTGTTTGCGCACGTCTACTTCCTGATCGGCTTCCGCAACCGCCTGGTCGTGCTGATGGACTGGGCCAGCGCCTACTGGAGCTTCCGGCGCTATGCGCGCGTGGTGGCGGACGTGGACGGGGCGGGCAAGGGCGAGTCGTAAGCCCGGCGCATGCCGGCGCCACGGAACGTCAGGCGTTGCCCGGCAGCGGCGCGGCGGGGTGCACC
>CALRYR010000040.1:0-14507 GCA_943372425.1 Variovorax sp. YR752
GGACGACGCCCGTCGGCCGGACGCCTGGTACTTGCCAATGAGGGCGACATGCCGGAAGCGCGAGGTCATCTACAAATTACAACACTAAAATCAGACAATGCTGGACGACCGTGCCAAGTTGCTGCTCAAGACGCTGGTCGAGCGCTACATCGCCGAGGGGCAGCCTGTGGGGTCACGCACGCTCTCGCGCGCATCGGGGCTCGAACTCTCGCCCGCGACCATCCGCAACGTCATGTCGGACCTCGAGGCGCTGGGGCTCATCACCAGCCCGCATACCTCGGCCGGACGCATCCCGACGGCGCGCGGTTACCGGCTTTTCGTCGACACCATGCTCACGGCGCAGCGCGACCAGTTGCCCGCACCGAGCCTGCCGCCGGACCAGCCGCAGAAGGTGATCGCCAACGCGGCGAACCTGCTATCGAGCCTCTCGCAGTTCGTTGGTGTGGTGATGGCGCCGCGTCGAACCTCGGTGTTCAAGCAGATCGAGTTCCTGCGGCTGTCGGATCGGCGCTTGCTGGTGATCATCGTCTCGCCCGACGGCGACGTGCAGAACCGCGTCATCTTTCCGGAGTCGGACTACTCACAGTCGCAACTGGTCGAGGCCGCCAACTACATCAACGCGCACTACGCCGGCCTCACGATCGAGCAGGTGCGCGATCGGCTGCAATCCGAAGTCGAGAAACTTCGCAGCGAGATCGCGTCGCTCATGCAGGCGGCGATGCAGGCCAGCTCCGAAGTCATGACAGAGTCGCAGGACGACGTTGTGATTTCCGGCGAACGCAACCTGCTGTCGGTGAGCGACTTCTCCAGCGACATGGGCCAGCTGCGGCGCGCCTTCGACCTTTTCGAGCAGAAGGCGCAGCTCATGCGGCTGCTCGACGTGTCGAGCAAGGCCGAAGGCGTGCGCATCTTCATCGGCGGCGAGAGCCAGGTGGTGCCCTTCGAGGAACTGTCCATCGTCAGCGCCAACTACGAGGTCGACGGCCAGGTCGTCGGCACGCTCGGCGTGATCGGCCCCACGCGCATGCCCTACGACCGCATGATCCAGATCGTCGACATCACGTCGCGGCTGGTGAGCAACGCGCTGAGCCACCGCAAGCCTTGAACGCAGCGCCCACTAGAATCCCGACGCGTGGGCCGTTAGCTCAGTTGGTTAGAGCAGCGGACTCATAATCCGTTGGTCGATGGTTCAAGCCCATCACGGCCTACCACGCAATATTTGCAATGATTTCCGGATGGGCCGAAAACGCATGCTATAATCGCAAGCTGTGCGGCTGTAGCTCAGTTGGATAGAGTACTTGGCTACGAACCAAGGGGTCGTGGGTTCAATTCCTGCCAGCCGCACCACTCTTCAAATGGCCTAGAGGTTTATTCCTCTAGGCCATTTTCTTTTGGGGCTGCCCGCGCACGAGCCGCGAGCATTTCCTACAGCTCGATCTGGCGCATGCGCTGTACCGTGGATGGCTCATGTCACCCAGAGGAAAAGCCATGAACGACCCCATCCGACCTGTTTCGAAGCCCTCGCTGGTGCCCGACCCCGATGCACGCAAGGACGCCGAAGAAGCCGAATTCGGCGAAGGCGAGCCCGGCGCGGACGAGAACGCAGCGGGCTTTCTGAAGAAGGCGACCGACAAGCCCGCCGAGGCGTAGCGCCATGCGGCTCTCTCATCTGGCGTTGACCGTGATCGAGGATCCGGACCGCGAAGGCCAGTATCACTGGCTGCTCCTGGAGGCGCAGGGCGAAGACGGTGTACGCGAACACTCGGCCTCCGAGGAGGACTTCCCCACGGCCTCGGAGGCGTTTCGCGCTGGCGCGGCGCGCTGGGACCTGCATATGCGCCAGGAGAACGAAGACGCCGACCCGGTCGGTGACAACGTCGGCCCGTGAGCCATCGATGACCACACTCCGATCGATCGCCGTCGCCATGGAAAGAAGCTACGCCCCCAGCATCGACAATCAGGCATGAGCAAGGCTTTCACCAAGGAAACCGATGCCGATGATGACGACGCAGCCGAGGGCGCTGCGCCGCCGCTGCCATCGGGCACCAAGAACTACATGACGCCGGGCGGCTATGCGCGCCTGCGTGACGAGCTGCTGGCGTTGATGGACGTCGAGCGCCCGAAGGTTGTCGAGGCGGTGCACTGGGCGGCCAAGAACGGCGACCGTTCCGAGAACGGCGACTACCTCTACGGCAAGAAGCGGCTGCGCGAGATCGACCGGCGCATTCGCTTTCTCACCAAGCGCCTGGAAGTGGCGGAGGTCACGGACCCGTCCGTGCACCACGGCCGCGACCAGATCTTCTTCGGTGCCACGGTGCGCTACGCCGACGCAGCAGGCGCCGAGCGCGCCGTCACGATCTTGGGCATCGACGAGGCCGAGAGCGCGAAGGGGCAGGTGAGCTGGATATCGCCGATCGCACGCGCGCTGCTCAAGGCGCGCGAGGGCGATGTCGTGAAGCTTTCCACCCCGGGCGGGCTGCAGGAACTCGAGATCCTGTCGGTCGAGTACCCGGCGCCTGCCGCCGCCTGATCAGGCCGCAGGCACGGTCCGCGTGGCGGACAGCACCGATGGACTGCGCTTGACGGCGCGCAGCACCGCATCGAGGTGTGCATGGTCGCGCACGGAGATCACGAAGCGCAGGTCGGTCGAATCCTGCGGCGTCTCCTCGGTCATTTCCACGTGCGTGATGTCGGCTTCGGCATCGGCCAGCGTCGACGCGACCTTGGCCAGCACGCCCTTGTCGTTGCGCACCGTGACGACCACGCCCGTTTCGAAGGTGCGCATGGGCTCATCGGCCCATTCCACGGCGAAGAAACGCTCGCTGTCCTTGTAGTGCAGCCGTTGGCCGACGCCGCAGGCTTCGGTGTGGACGACCAGCCCTTCGCCGTGGCCGAGGTAGCCGACGATCGGGTCGCCGGGGATCGGTCGGCAGCACAACGCGAAACGCACGGAGGAGTTCTCGCTGCCATCGAGCGTCACGGCGCCCTGCGACACGGTTTCGTGTGCGGTGAAACGTTCGCGGCTGAGCATCAGGGCATCGGGCTTTTCGCCGCGTTCGGCCAGCAGCGCCATCAGCCGCTTGGCGACGATGCTCGCGATGCGCTTGCCCAGGCCGATGTCGGTGAGCAGTTCGGCGCGGCTGCGGTTGCCGGTGAAGCGCAATAGCTTCTCCCAGATCGACTGGTATTCGGCGTCGTCGCCCGGCAGCTTGCCCAGGCCTTCGGCGCGCAGCGCCTGCGCGAGCAGCTTTTCGCCGAGTCCTTCGGATTCGACGTGCGCCAGCGTCTTCAGGTAGTGGCGGATCTTCGAGCGCGCCCGACCGGTGCGCACGAAGCCAAGCCAGGCCGGGTTCGGCGTGGACACCGGCGCGGTGATCACTTCGACCACGTCGCCGTTCTTGAGTTCGGTGCGCAGCGGCACCTGGTCGCCGTTGATGCGCGCGGCCGAGGTGTGGTCGCCGATGTTGCTGTGGATGGCGTAGGCGAAGTCGACCACCGTCGCGCCGCGCGGCAGCGCCATGATCTGGCTCTTGGGCGTGAAGACGTAGACCGCGTCGGGGAACAGGTCCACCTTCACGTGGTCCCAGAACTCGGCGGCGTCGCGCGTCTCGTCCTGGATGTCGAGCAGCGACTGCAGCCACTTGGCGCCCAGGCGCTCGCCGTTCGCCACGCTCGGGTCGGACGCCTTGTAGAGCCAGTGCGCGGCCACGCCGGATTCGGCGACCACGTTCATGGCCTCGGTTCGCAGCTGGAATTCGACGTTCACGCCGGCCGGGCCGACCAGCGTCGTGTGCAGCGACTGGTAGCCGTTGAGCTTGGCGATCGCGATGTGGTCCTTGAACTTGCCCGGCAGCGGCTTGTACATCTGGTGCAGGATGCCCAGACCGGTGTAGCAGGCGATCACGTTCGGCACGATGAGCCGGAAGCCGTAGATGTCGGTGACCTGGGCAAAGCTCAGGCGCTTCTCGTCCATCTTGCGGTAGATGGAATAGAGCGTCTTCTCGCGCCCGGCGAGGCGCACGCTCATGCCGGCTTCGCCGAAGGCGACCTCGACTTCCTTCTGCACCTTCTGGATCAGGTCGCGACGTCGGCCGCGCGCCTTCGACACCGCCTTCGCGAGGATGGCGTAGCGCCACGGCCGCAGGTGCCGGAACGACAGCTCCTGCAGTTCGCGATAGGTCTGGTTGAGCCCGAGCCGGTAGGCGATGGGCGCATAGATTTCCAGTGTTTCGCCCGCGATTCGCGCCCATTTCTCGCGCGGCGCATCGGCCAGCGTGCGCATGTTGTGGGTGCGGTCGGCCAGCTTCACGAGGATGACCCGCACGTCGCGCGCCATCGCCAGCAGCATCTTGCGGAAGGACTCGGCCTGGTTCTCCTCGCGGGTGTTGAACTGCAGCTTGTCGAGCTTGGTGAGCCCGTCGACCAGTTCGGCCACCGGGGCGCCGAAGCGCTCGATCAGCTCGGATTTGGTGACGCCGCAGTCCTCGATCGCGTCGTGCAGCAGTGCGGCCATCAGCGCCTGCGCATCGAGCTTCCACTCGGCGCACTGTGCGGCGACGGCGATCGGGTGCGTGATGTAGGGCTCGCCGCTGTTGCGCAGCTGGCCCAGGTGCGCCTCGTCGGCAAAGCGGTAGGCGCGCCGGACGAGTTCGGTGTCTTCGGCGCTCAGGTAGTCGAGTCGGGCGGTGAGGGCCGCGAAGCTGGCCGCAGCCGCATTCAAGGCAGCCGGACTCGGCCGGGGCATGCCTCGAGGTGCGTTGGACTGGGGCTTGACGACCGCGCTCATGCCTACCACTGTAGCGTGGCGCTTCGGTGGGTGCGTTCAGGCATAAAAAAAGCACCGCGCGGCGGTGCTTCTTTGTTGCAGTGCAACGTCAATCAGCCTGGAACCTTTTTCAGCATCTCGATGCCGATCTTGCCTTCGGCGATCTCGCGCAGCGCGGTGACGGCGGGCTTGTTCTTGCTTTCGATCTTCGGGGCGTGGCCCTGGCTCAGCATGCGCGCACGGTACGTCGCTGCAAGCACGAGCTGAAAACGGTTGGGGATCTGCAGCAGGCAGTCTTCGACGGTGATGCGGGCCATGAGGATCTTTCGTTGCGGACGGTGGGCGAATCAGGGAATATTCAGAGCGGCGAAGGTGTCGGCACGGGCACGACGCTGGGCGGAATACCGCAGTCGCTGGGCGTGGACGATGGCTTTCAGGTCGAAAAGCGCGCGCTCAAATAACTCGTTGATTATAACGAAGTCGAATTCGCTGGCGCGCGCCATCTCGTCGGCCGCGTTGCGCAGGCGCAGTTCGATGACGTCCGCACTGTCCTCGCCACGGCGCTCGAGCCGCGAGCGCAGCTCTTCCCAGCTCGGCGGCAGGATGAAGATCAGCACCGCGTTCGCGAAGGTCTTGCGGATCTGGATGGCGCCCTGGAAGTCGATCTCGAGGATGACATCGACGCCCTGCGCCATGCGGTCCTCGACCGCCTTCTTCGACGTGCCGTAGCGCTGGCCGTGCACATGCGCCCATTCGATGAAGGCGTCGCTTTCCACCATTGCGTCGAATTCGCTGGCCGAGGCGAAGAAGTACTCGCGGCCATGCTTTTCCTGCCCGCGCGGTGCGCGGGTGGTGTGGGACACGGACGGCTGGACGGCCGAATCGAGTTCCATGAGTGCCTTCACGAGGCTCGACTTGCCGGCGCCGCTGGGGGCGGCGACCACGAAGAGATTGCCAGGGTAATCCATGGGTAGGGGTCTATTCGATGTTCTGGACCTGCTCGCGCATCTGCTCGATCAGTACCTTCATGTCGACGCCGATGCGCGTCATGTCGAGGGCGGCCGACTTGGAGCCCAGCGTGTTGGCCTCACGGTGCAGTTCCTGGATCAGGAAATCGAGCCGCTTGCCGATCTCGCCGCCTTTCTTCAGCAGGCGCTCGATCTCGTCGAGGTGGGAGCCCAGGCGGGTGAGTTCCTCGGCCACGTCGATGCGGATGGCAAAGGCCGTGGCCTCGTTCAGGGCCCGGTCCTGCGCGGCCTCGGGCAGCGTGCCGCCGGTGAGGCCCATCGCGTCCTGCCAGCGCTCGAGGAAGCGGGTGCGCTGCTGCTCGACCAGTTGCGGCACCAGCGGCACGGCCTGGCCGGTGAGCTTTCGCAGTTGGCCGAGGTGGTCCTTCAGCATCGCGGCGAGGCGGGCGCCTTCGCGTTCGCGCGCTTCGACCAAGCTGTCGAGTGCTTTCTTCGTCACGTCCGCCAACACGCTGCTCCAGTCGCCCGCCGAGGTCGAATCGCCGGCGGCGATGCGCAGGACGTCGGCGACGCTCAGCTCGCGCGCGGTCGGCAGCCAGGCGCGGATGCCGTCCTGCACGCCGTTGAGCCGTTGCAGCAGCCGGGTGGAGGGCTCGGCGACGCCGGCCTGCGCGGTGCTTTCGACGGCGGCGCGCAGCTCGACCTTGCCGCGCTTGAGCCGGCCGGTGAGCATTTCACGCAACACCGGCTCGTATTGCCGGAGGTCTTCCGGCAGCTTGAAAGTCAGGTCGAGGAATCGGCTGTTGACCGATCGGATTTCGACCCCCAAACGGCCCGCTGCCAGAGGGCGCGGGTCGGTTTCTGGCGGGGTTCCGGCAGGGCCGTTCTGGCCGCTGGCATAGCCGGTCATGCTGTAAACTGACATTGCGCCTCACTGTGGAAATGTTGCTCGCACGGAGGTGACGGCACAGCGTTCGCTTGCCGCCCCAATGCCTTCGGGCGAAACTCCCGGATTATGTCAAAGGTCAAACCTTCGCCCCTGCTTCCGGACACCGTCATCGGAGGCTACCGCGTCATCCGCCGCCTGTCGGCGGGTGGTTTCGGCGTGGTGTACCTGGCCGTCGACCACAGCGGCCAGCAGGTCGCGATCAAGGAGTACCTGCCCTCGTCGCTGGCCACGCGTGGCACCGGCGAACTGGCGCCGCAAGTCCCGCCCGAGAAGCTGTCGCTCTACCGGCTGGGGCTCAAGAGCTTCTTCGAGGAAGGGCGTTCGCTGGCCCAGATCTCGCACGCATCGGTGGTGAGCGTGCTCAACTTCTTCCGCGAGAACGAAACCGTCTACATGGTGATGAACTACCTGGAGGGCGCGACCCTGCAGGACTTCATCGTCACTGCGCGCGACCTGAAGAAGCAGAAAGTCTTCCGCGAATCGACCATCCGCTCGCTGTTCGATGAGATCCTGCGCGGGCTGCGCATCGTCCATCAGCACAAGATGCTGCACCTGGACATCAAGCCGGCCAACATCTTCGTGACCGACGACGACCGCGCCGTGATGATCGACTTCGGCGCCGCCCGCGAGGTGCTGTCGAAGGAAGGCAACTTCATCCGGCCGATGTACACCCCCGGCTTCGCTGCGCCCGAAATGTACCGGCGCGACTCGTCGATGGGCCCCTGGACCGACATCTACGCCATCGGCGCCTGCATCTACGCCTGCATGCAGGGCTACCCGCCCAACGACGCGCCGCAGCGCATCGAGAAAGACCGGCTGGGCCTGTCGCTGTCGCGCCTGCGCGGCATCTACTCGGACAACATGATCGAGGTGGTCGAGTGGTGCATGTCGCTCGACCCGCTGTCGCGCCCGCAGTCGGTGTTCGCGCTGCAGAAGGAACTCAGCCGCGAAGGCGAGCGCCGCTACACCAAGCTCACGGTCGGCGAGAAGGTGCGCCTGTCGATCGACAACATCCGTTCCTTCGACAAGAAGAGCCTGCCCAAGGCGGCAGCGCCCACGACCCGACCGGCATGAAATTTTCCGTTTTCCAGGTCAGCCGAAAGGGCGGTCGTCTCAAGAACGAAGACCGCATGGGTTACTGCTACACCCGCGAGTCCGGCCTGTTCGTGCTGGCGGACGGCATGGGTGGCCACCCCGAGGGTGAGGTGGCGGCGCAGATGGCGCTGCAGACCATCGCCGCCCTGTACCAGCGCGAAGCGCGCCCGGTGCTCAAGGACGTCAAGGCCTTCCTCCTGTCGTCCGTGATGTCGGCGCACCAGCAGATCATGCGTTACGCCGGCACCAAGGCGATGCTCGACACGCCGCGCACCACCGTGGTCGCGGCCGTGCTGCAGGGCTCGACGGCGCACTGGGTGCACTGCGGCGATTCGCGGCTGTACGTGGTGCGCGATGGCGCTTTGCTGACCCGCACGCGTGACCATTCCCATGCCGAGCGGCCGCGCCCGGGCGGCGGGCCGGATGTCAACCGCAACCTGCTGCTGACCTGCCTGGGTTCGCCCACGCCGCCCATGATCGATGTCGCGGCGCCGCTGCAACTGCAGCGCGGCGACCGCATCATGCTGTGCTCCGACGGCGTGTGGGGCGTGCTCGACGACGCGCTCATCGTGCACACGCTCTCGTCCGGCAAGCCGGTGTCCGACGCTGCGCCTGATCTCGCCGAGATGGCGCTGCGCAAGGGCGGCTCGCACAGCGACAACGTGACGCTCATTGCGCTCGAGTGGGAAATGCCAGATGCTCCGGGCACGGGCCGGGGCATCTCGACCGACAGCATCAGCGACGGCGTGTTCGCCTCCACGATCCAGGCCGGCATGCCGTCGGATACCGAGCTCGACGACCTGGACGAAGACGCCATCGAGCGCTCCATCGCCGAAATCAACGAGGCCATCCGCCGCTCCGCAGCGCGCAAGGCCTGAGCCGTTTTCTTTCTTTTTTCTTTCCGCCCATGACCGATTTCATCCGCAGCGGCGCCCGCGCCGCCGACCAGCTGCGCCCCGTGCGCATCACCCGTGGCTTCACCATCCACGCCGAAGGCTCCGTGCTCATCGAGTTCGGCCAGACCCGCGTGCTGTGCACCGCCTCGGTCGAAGAGAAGGTGCCGCCGCACAAGAAGGGCAGCGGCGAAGGCTGGGTGACCGCCGAATACGGCATGCTGCCGCGCGCCACGCACACCCGCAGCAGCCGCGAGGCGGCCAAGGGCAAGCAGACCGGCCGCACGCAGGAGATCCAGCGCCTCATCGGCCGCTCGATGCGCGCCGTGTTCGACCTCAAGGCCCTGGGCGAACGCACCATCCACCTCGACTGCGATGTGCTTCAGGCCGACGGCGGCACCCGCACGGCGGCCATCACCGGCGCCTTCGTGGCGGCGCAGGATGCGGTCGCCAAGCTGATGGCCAGCGGCGCCCTCACGGCGTCGCCCATCCGCGGCCAGGTCGCGGCGATCTCGGTGGGCATCGTGCAGGGCACGCCGCTGCTCGACCTCGAATACATCGAGGACTCGGCCTGCGACACCGACATGAACGTCGTGATGACCGGCGCCGGCCACTTCGTCGAAGTGCAGGGCACGGCAGAAGGCGCAGCCTTTTCACGCGACGAAATGAACCTGCTGCTCGGCCTGGCCGAGAAGGGCATCGGCGAACTGGTGCTGATGCAGCAGCAGGCGCTGGCCTCCTGAAGGCCGGGCGGGGGCAGGGTACACACATGCGACTCGTTCTGGCATCGAACAACGCCGGCAAGCTCGCCGAGCTGCAGCAGCTCTTCGCGCCGCTGGGTGTCGAGCTGGTGCGGCAGTCGGAGCTCGGGGTCGGCGAGGCGGAAGAACCTTTCCGCACCTTCGTCGAGAACGCCCTGGCGAAGGCGCGCCATGCGGCCGCGGCCACCGGCCTGCCAGCCATCGCCGACGACGCGGGCCTGTGCGTCAACGCCTTCGGCGGGCTGCCGGGCGTCGACACCGCCTACTACGCCACCCAATTCGGCTACGCCAAGGGCGACGCCAACAACGTGCGCGCGCTGCTCGAGCAGATGGCGACGGTCGACGACCGCCGCGCCGCGCTCGTCAGCACGCTGGTCGCCCTGCGCAGCGCCGATGACCCCGAACCGCTGATCGCCGTCGGCCGCGCGCCAGGCGAGATCACCCGCGAACCCATCGGTGACAACGGCTTCGGCTTCGACCCCGTGATGTTCCTGCCCAGCCTGGGCAAGACCTTCGCGCAGCTATCGCCCGACGTGAAGAATTCGCACAGCCACCGCGGCCAGGCCGCGCGAGCCATGCTGGCGCTGATGCGCGCCAATTGGATGTGAAGGCCTCCGTCCCGATCGCCGCGGCCGTCGAGCCCGGCGCGCTGCACGCCAGCGACGTGCTGCATCTCATGCGCCCCGGCGCGCTGCAGCTGGCTGCGCTGCCGCCGCTGTCGCTCTATGTGCACCTGCCCTGGTGTCTGCGTAAGTGCCCCTATTGCGACTTCAACTCGCACGAATGGCGCGCTGGTGGCGAGCCGCTACCCGAGCAGCGCTACCTCGATGCGCTCGTGGCCGACCTCGATGCTGCGCTGCCGCTGATCTGGGGCCGGACCGTCCACACCATCTTCATCGGCGGCGGCACGCCCAGCCTGTTTTCGCCCGAAGCCATCGACCGCCTGATCGGCGACCTGCGTGCGCGCCTCAAGCTCGCACCCGACTGCGAAATATCGCTCGAAGCCAACCCCGGCACCTTCGAGCGCGACCGCTTCCGCGCCTACCGCGGTGCAGGCGTCACGCGCCTGTCGGTCGGCGTGCAGAGCTTCAATGATGCACACCTGCAGGCGCTCGGCCGCGTGCACGACCGCGCCCAGGCCATCGCGGCTGTCGAGGAAGCGGCCAGCGCCTTCGACACCTTCAACCTTGACCTGATGTATGCGCTGCCCGGCCAGACGCCAGCGCAGCTCGAGGCCGACTTGGCGCAGGCCCTGGCGCTGGCGCCCCCGCACCTGTCGGTCTACCACCTCACCATCGAGCCCAACACCTACTTCGCGAAGTACCCACCCGTCGTGCCCGAGGACGATGACGCCTACGCGATGCTCGACCGCATCACCGAGACGACGGCGGCGCTTGGCATGACGCGCTACGAAGTTTCTGCCTATGCGCGCGAGGGGCACCGCTGCGCGCACAACCTCAACTACTGGCAATTCGGCGACTACCTGGGCATCGGCGCGGGTGCGCACAGCAAGCTGAGCTTCGCGCACCGCCTGGTGCGGCAGGTGCGGTACCGAGAACCGCAGCGCTACATGAGGCAGGCCCTGGCCGGCATAGCCGTCGCACAGAGCGACGAGGTCGCCATCGCCGATTTGCCCTTCGAGTTCATGCTCAACGCACTGCGCCTGCGCGAAGGCTTCACCCTGGCGCAGTTCACCGAACGCACCGGCCTGTCGATCACCGCCATCCAGCGCGGGCTGGAGGCAGCCGAGAAGAAAGGCCTGCTGCAGCGCGACCTGTGGCACGCCTGGCCGACCGAGCGTGGGTTGGACTTTCTCAGCGATCTGCAGACGCTTTTTCTGCCGGATGCGTAGATTTCTTCTGCGTCGCCCCAGCCCCGTGCCGGCGCCCGCTTAAAATCGCCCGCGCCGCAACGGCATGGCAACGGAGAGTTGGGTGAGTGGTTTAAACCAGCAGTCTTGAAAACTGCCGACGTGAAAGCGTCCGTGAGTTCGAATCTCACACTCTCCGCCAGGACAAGCATTTTCAGGATGTCACAACGCGCCTCAGGGCGCGTTTTTCATTGGGGAGGTGCATATACTCTGCCGCCCTGAGCAGCCGTAACACGCCGTGTAAGCGCTTTTGGGATGGCCTGTTGTATGGCCGGTAGGAAGCAATGCCAAAGCGATCTCGTGAACTATCTGCGATGGAGGTTGGCCGCCTGAGGGAAGAGGGCGACCACAACGTCGGCGGTATCCCTGGTCTTTACCTTCAAATCATCGAGGGGTCACGCTCGTGGATCTTGCGCTTCAAGATTGGCACGCGGCGCAGGCGAATGGGGTTGGGCAGCTTCCCTGCAGTGCCGCTTGCTCAAGCCCGCGAGCGCGCGCGTGAGGCGCATAAATTGGTCGATGCAGGCGAAGATCCCATCGAGGCGCGCGATGCGCTCAAAAAGGCTGCTGCAGCTTCCCAGGCGCGGGCGCTGACTTTCAAGGTGGCGTGCGAAAGGTTCATCGCCGCGAAGGAAAGCGAGTGGCTGAACCTCAAGCACCGGCAGCAGTGGGAGAACACCCTCAAGGACTACGCTGAGCCGGTGCTGGGCCACATGGACGTGGCCGAGATTGGACAGGATGAGGTGCTTCGCGTGCTCGATCCAATTTGGCGAACAAAGACGGAGACGGCGAGCCGACTGCGCGGTCGTATAGAGCAGGTGCTCGACTGGGCCAAGACCCGAGGTCACCGGCAGGGGGAAAACCCAGCAGCGTGGCGCGGGCACCTGGACAAGCTCCTACCGAAGCCCGAGAAAATCGCGAAGGTGAAGCACCACGCTGCGGTGCCTGTAGCGCAGGTCGCCGCAGCTGTGACGGCAATCAAGGGCATTGAGGGTGTGAGCGCGCAGGCGTTGCTTTTTCAGGTACTCACGGCTGGCAGATCGGGCGAGATTCGCGGCGCACGATGGTCCGAGTTGGACCTGGATGCCCGACAGTGGGATGTCCCAGCAGAGCGAATGAAGGCGAAGCGGCCACACCGGGTGCCGCTGTCGCAACAGGCTGTCGACCTCATCAAGGCGATGCCACGCCACGAAGGGTGCGACTTGATTTTTCCGGGTCGAAAGATGCAGCCGCTATCCGACATGTCGCTGACGGCATGCATGCGTCGACTGGAGCTCAAGGACGCCGCCGGCCGTGGGTGTGTGCCGCACGGTTTTCGGTCGACGTTTCGCGACTGGGCCGCAGAGCACACGCACTACCCGCCCGAGTTGGCCGAGATGGCTCTCGCCCACTCGATAGACAACAAGGTCGAGGCTGCATATCGACGTGGCGACATGCTCGCTAAGCGCCTTGCGCTGATGCAGGACTGGGCCGACTTCTGCCTGAAGGCGCCGGCATCCGCGCCGGGTGAGCGGCGCCAGCGGAAGTCCACTTAGCTTCCTTCGCGACCCGGCTCGACGCCGGCCACGACTGTAGGGAGGCACAGTTAGTGCGCTTTTCAAAGTTATTGAGTCAGGCGGATCGGAGTTGATGAGCCTGTCCCACAGCGGCGCGCTGTCGCATCCTGCGGCCGGTCACTTTCGGCCAAGAGCCAACCTTCGCGACATCCTCCCAGCCGACCGGCGGCCGTTGAGCACAATGCAGTCATGGAAGCCCTCAAGACTCTTGTACTGTTCATCGCCACGGCCGCGGCTGAAATCGTCGGGTGCTATCTGCCGTACCTTTGGCTGAGGGAAGGAAAATCGGCTTGGTTGCTCATCCCCGCGGCGCTGAGCTTGGCGCTGTTCGCGTGGATGCTGTCCCTTCACCCAACGGCCGCGGGCCGCGTTTACGCGGCATACGGGGGCGTCTACATCGGCGTCGCCATCCTTTGGCTTTGGGCAGTGGACAAGGTCACCCCGTCGACCAGCGATTGGATTGGCGTCGCCGTGTGCTTCATTGGTATGGCCATCATCATATTTGGGCCACGAGAAGCGGTCCGTTGAACCGACGTTGTGACCGGCTACAGTCGGCCAGAACCAGACGTTCACCTGTGCGGAAGAATTCGGCCGAGGCCCGACCGACCTCAAGCGAGCGGCTTGAAAAAGTACGAGCCCAAATCGAGGTAGGGAACGTCGGTTGCGGCTCCGAAAAAAGGCGCACCCTAGCACTCTCGACGGGGCAGACTGCGATTCAGAGGTGAGTCATTTGGTCCGCCCTTGTGCGATGGGATGGAAACGGACCTAGCTACCGTCTGCCTGAAGCTACCCTCGAGCTGAGCTCTCTGTCACGGATACTGAACAGTGGCTGAGGCGGAGACTTGGGCGCGCACCGAGGAGAGAAGACATGGTTGAAAAGGTCCAGCTAAACGATGATCAGTGGCTGAGGCTGGCCGCTCTCGCCGTCGGTACTGGGACGGTTGACGGACTCGAATCGAGAACTCTTTCAACTCGTTTAAGCTCGTATGGACTGGTTGCGCGCGACCGGACAGGCCGGGAGTTTCTGACCGAGCGAGGCATGCATCGATTGAGTCAGGGTCGCTAGCCTGAACGAAAGCGCGGCGATGGCCACTCGGTTGCCACTTCGATTCATTGGCACTCTGCTTCCGGATGGAGACTTCGACCTCCGCTGAACGGGTGCTCTCACCTACACATATCTACCTTGGTTAATGCTTCGGCGTGGCTCACCGCGTGCCGGTCGGCTCGTTCACCGTGCAGCCATCGGGCACTGTACGCAGCAGCGCTGCGCAGTAGGCCAATAAGCTGTCAACCTCGGTCGTCTTGTCGAAAACCGCGTCGGCTCGAAGCGTCAAACATCGGCGACGCGCCTCCGGCGTTGCGTCGTTGCTGAAGACGATGGCATGGTGCGCTGCATCTCGCTGATGCAGTTCGGCAAGAACGGTGAAGCCAGTGCCTCCAACCAAATTGAGGTCGATGATGGCCAACTCCCAAGCCCCGAGGTGGGCCAGAAGCCAGGCTGACGCATCGGTGGGATTGTCGGCAGACCCAATAATGTCGAGATTCCCGAGAAGCTCCAAAAGCTCTACAAGGTTCGCTCGAATAGTGGGACTGTCCTCTACCAAGAAGGTTCTGGTTGTCACGATATCGAACTTCACAGGACGGGCTGGA
>CALRYR010000041.1:0-14409 GCA_943372425.1 Variovorax sp. YR752
ACGGTTGTGTGCACATCGACACCGCCGTCCGCGGGGTGCGCGACCATGGCGCATTCCTCGAATTGCTGCTGGCCGCCGGCCCCTCGCTGCGCGCACGCCGTGTCGTACTGGCCGTGCCGCCACGCCTCGTGCGCGAACGCGTTCAGTTCGATCCGCCGCTGTCCGCCGCGGTGTCGGAGGCGCTGGAGGCCACGCCGACCTGGATGGCGACCCAGGCCAAGGTGCTCACCACCTTCGAAAGGCCTTTCTGGCGCGCGGAAGGCCAGTCGGGCAATGCTTTCGTGCGGCATGCGCAAGCCGTGCTGGGCGAAGTGTTCGATGCCGGTGACGCGTTCGCCGCAGCCGCAGGCGCGGGGCAGGGCGGCGCATTGGGCGGCTTCTTCGCGCTGGATGCGGTGCAGCGGCAGAACTTCCGGCGCGGCTTGCCGATGCTCATCGACAGCCAGCTCGCGCAACTCTTCGGGCCCGAGGCCCAGCACGGGCGCCAGTATCGGCTCGACTGGGCCGAGGAGCCCTGGACCTGCAGCGCCACCGACCGGGCTTCGCTGCCCGAACCACCGCAGGCCGACCCCTTGCTGCGCCGGCCGCTGTGGGCCGGTCGCCTCTTCATGGGCGGCAGCGAGACCGCGGCCCATGGCGCCGGCCACATGGAAGGCGCGCTCGAGGCGGCGGATCGGATCGCCCACGCGCTCGGCGGGCCGACCGTGGTGTTGCGTGGCTTGTCCGATCACGCGCTGCCCGCATCGCGCAGCGAGGCCCTGGCCGCCTTTACGGCCAGCGTCCAGGCGCTACGCAGTGCGGCGCCCGAGCGCTATCGCCTGCACCTGACGCGGCTGCTGTCGTCGCAGCAGGCCGAGCAGCTGACCCAGCGCGCGCTGCTGGCCACGGCCGACCAGGTCTACAGCGAGACGCTGGTGCGTCTCGATCGCCTGCTGCCGGCACTCGATGTCGGCGGCGCTGCCGTCGAGCACGGCCGTCACGCGCTGACCGCGACCCTGCTGGCGCCCTTCGACGGCTGGAACCAGGGACTGCTCGATGCAGCGCTGGGCTTCAACCGCACCTCGTGCGCGCTGTCGAATTTTCCGCTCGAGCACCAGCCCGACGCCGGGATGTTGCGCGCGGCCACGTTGGACCTGGCTGCCGCCTGGCGGGAGTTCGCGCTCGAACTCAACGCCCGGTTGATGTCGGTCGCCGACAGCCTGGAGCGCGCATGACGGCACCTGGACTCGACGGTGACCATGTTTTCGGCAGCGCACTGCTGGCCCTCATCGAGCAGGCCGGCACGGGCATCGCCACCCTCATCGAGGGGCTGGCGCGCGACGAGTTGCTGCGCTCGCGCCTGACCCGCGCCGAGGTGCTGCGGCAACTGCGCACCCTGGCCGACAGCGCCGGCCAGGTGCCGCCGGCCTTGCGCGGCGAGATGCCGGAGATCGACTGGCCTGGCTGGGACGCGATGCGCGCCCGTCTCAAGGCCCCGCCCGGCCCGGTGCTGGATGAAGTGCTGGTTTTCGCCTGCGAGTCGTTGGTGCCGGCCACCTTGCTGTGGCTGCGGGTCTACCGTACGAGCCGCCCCGCGTTGTTTCGCATGGGGGTGGGGAGCCAGCGTTAGTGGGCCCTGGTCGCTGTCGACCGCCCGAGTCATCCCTTGCACGGGTCGCAGCGGGACGGAACAGAACGTGGGCTCATCGACTCACCCTGGTGGTGCGGCTCATTTTTCACCAGCTCGCCGCGGCCCTGGGTGGGCATGACTCATGGGCGCGAGGTCCACCCCCGCGCTACGGAACTGCCAATGGGTTGCCACCAGTCCCTCGCGCCTCCAGGAACGCTGCCGTGTCGGCCGCGCCCATGCTGCGGGCCAACGCGAGCGCGGTCAGCCCTTCCGAACTCTTCGTGTCGATGTCGATGTCCCGTGTCAGCAGGATCTTCAGGATGTCGAGCCGGTTGAACATGGCCGCGAACATCAAGGGCGTCTTGCCGCCCGGCGGCGCGAAATCCGGCTGGGCGCCATGGGACAGCAGGAGTTCGACGATGGGCAGGTGGCCCTTGAAGGTCGATGCACCCAGCGGCGTCTGCGCCATGTCGTTGTATCGATCCGGCTCGGCACCGGCTTCCAGCAATGCCTTTGTCGCCTCCACATGCCCGTGATAGGCGGCAAGCATCAAAAGGGTATCGCCCTTGTGGTTGCTCATGTTGGGCGGCAGGCCCTTCTGCAGCAGCCGGGCAAGCGTCTCTGTATCGCCGGTCCGCGCGAGCTTGAAAACCTCCTGCGCGAAATCGATGAACGCTTGATCCGGCGCGTGGGAGTTCGTACCTGGGAAGGCCATCATCTTTCTCTCGTGACGCCAATCGCGGACTCCGCCGTGAGCGAGCTACAGCGGACGACGATCTGCGGGTTGTCGTTTGACGCACACGGCGCCGCAGCCATATTCTGCGGAAATTCGACGGTTCTTCCAGCGTTTGCCGACGACATGGCGCCTAGGCCTACAGCCTGTTGCCGCCGGACCTCGGCGTTGGGAACCTGTCACGCTGCCTTCATCGCCATCGAGAGCCCAATCATGCTGGCCACGATCAGTGCAAGCTGCGCGAGATTGGTCACGATGGCGACGACATGGAGGCTGCGAAATTCGAGGATCGCGGCGACTTCATGGTCGTGCGCCGCGATGCGCAACCGAAGCTTGTCCATCTTCTGAAGGATGACCCTCCGCAGTACAAAGGCCAGAGCCGCCAGCGCGGCGGCACCGACGGCGAGGTAGTGCCTTCCCAAGAGGGCGTAGCTGACGGCGGCCGGGGTGGCCGTGAAGATCGCGAAACGATAGTAGGTGTCGTAGAAGCCACGGATGAAACGCGCGTCGAGCGGCGTGTCGTGCTTCAGGGTCAGCAAGGGCAGCGATCCCATCAGGAAGTACCCGTTGGTCACCATCAGGGCCACCGTGAAGACCATGGCAGCGATAAAGGCAGCGGACATGTGATGCTCCAGGTTGCGCCAGGCCGCTCACGGGTGTCTTTTTCTTCTTTCAGTCAGGCGGCAGGGCTTCGATGTGAAGCCGCACTGTGCGCGGCACAAAGGTCGATCGTCAACACCTGCATCGTCGCGCCACGGCCGTCAAGCCGCCTTGCCGGCGGTGGCCTGCGCCTGCTCCTCCTGCGCGATCCACTGCTTGAGCGTGTCGACGTGCTCGGCCTCTTCGCGCACGAACTCCCGAGCCACCTCGCGGATCTCGGCGTCCTTGGTGGTGCCGGCAACGGCGTAGTAGAACTCGTAGCCCCGGCGCTCGCCCTGCAGCGCGGCCTTCAGCGCACCCAGGCGCGACAGCGCGGCGTCGCCCGCCCACAGCGTGGTCTTCTCGGGCGTGGCATTGTCCGGCCAGGCCGAGCCGGCGGGCAGCCGTACGGTGATGTCCTTGCGTGAGCACTTGGCCTTGGCTTCTTCCAGATGCAGGCGCGAGTAGCGGCCGAGGTCGGCGAACAGCGTCGCCACGTCGACATTGCCGCAGGCGGCCATCGCTGCGCTCAGGTGCTCGTAGTGCACGGCCGCGTCTTCTTCGACCTGCACCGCGTAGGCGAGGAAGTCGTCCAGCGTCTTGACCTGCACGCCACCCCGGTAGACCGCTGCGGCGATCGACAGCGCCGGCCCCTTGACCGGCAGCGTGAGGTCGCCTTCGAAGGACACGACGATGTCCTCGTCGCGCACGAAGCACTGGCAGGCCAGTCGATGGCGCGGCGGCATGTCGTTGACCTCGGCGTCCATGATCTCGGCCTTGGTGATCTTGCCCATCTGCTTGAGCAAGTCCTTCTCCTTCTCGGTCAGTGCGATGCCGCAGCGCACGCTGTTGGCCAGATGCTCGACGTCGACCAGGCAGGAGCCGCACTCGCCGTCCTGGCAGTCGAAGGGGATCGGTATGTGATGCGATTTCGCCAGCGCGAGCAGGTTGCCGCGATCGCCGGCGACGGCATAGACCGTGATGTCGCGCGGCATCACCGGCGAAGAGAAAGTGACGTTGGCCATGGTCTGTGGTTCCTGTGGGGTGGGGGAGGGGGTGTTGCGCGACGCGATCGGCTCAGGGCGTGTCGAGCACGGCTTTGAGGTTCAGCGTCATGTTCGTCTTGGTCGCATCCGCGTAGGGGCAGATGCCCTGCGCCCGCTGCATCAGGCTGTCGGCGGTGGCCTGGTCGAGCGTGCCGGCCATGAAGGCCGTCAGGCTCAGGGCCATGCGGTAGGCGCCTTCGAAGTTCACGTACATCGACAGCACGGCTTCGATGTAGCAGCCGCGCAGAGGCAGCTTGTCGGCCTTGGCGATGTGGCGCACCGAATGTTCGAAGCAGGCGGCGAAGGCCGCGGCGAAGAGCTGCTCCGGGTTCGGCCCGTTGCCGTCGCCGCCCATCTCCTTGGGCACGGCGAGCTTGAGTTTCCAGCTGCCGTCCTCGGTCTGTACCTGGCCGTTGCGCCCGCCCTGGGTCAGCATCGTGGTGGTGTAGACGAGGTCCATGTCAGTGGCGCCCGGCCGCCCGAAGGCACTGACGCGCCCCCTCGGGGGGCAGCGATACGCGAAGCGATGAGCGTGGGGGCTTCATGTCTAGACGTTCTTTCCCTTGAGCAGCCTGGCCTGGTCGGATGCGCTGTAGTGGTTGAAGTGCCCCTGGGCCGCGGCCAGGCGGCGGTTGGACAGGCGGATGGCTTCGATCTTGCCGGCCGGGGCGATGCGCGAGACGGCCTTCTCGAGCGTCGTGCTGCCGCACTGCGGGCAGACCGGCGTGCGGCCGCCGCGCACCAGGAACTCGAAGGCGTGGCCGCAGCCGGGGCAGTGGAAGTCGTAGAGAGGCATGGGTGGGCTTCTGTCAAACGGACGAAAGGGGCGAAGCGGGCGAGAGCCCATCCTGCGGCGCGCGGGTGCAGCCTTCGAGCGAGGCGATGGCGGTTGGTGCGGTGGGGCCGAGGCCGATCCAGGCGTGCACGCGGTCGACGTCGAAGCCGACCATGCGGCGTTCTCCGACTTCCATGAGCGGACGCCGGATCAGCAGGGGTTCGGCCAGCAGCAGGGCCAGCGCGGCGTCGGCGTCCAGGGTTTCGGGCACGACTTCGCCACACTTCACGCGAGGTGCCGAGCGATTGAACCATTCGGCCACCGGCAGCGGGTCGAGAAAGGCTAGCAGCGATGCCCGTGACCATGGCCAGTGCAGCAGATCGCGCACGTCGAGGGTGTGGTGCGCCGCGCGCAGCTTGGCCTTTTGGCGGGCGTTGCCGCCGCAGCCGGGCTTTTCGTAGAAGGTGATGTGGGCCATGGGCGATGCGTCGCAGTTTTAGGCGGCCAGCGCGGGCGGCCGGGGCTTGCCCGAGGGGTTGGCCGAAGCGGTGCCAGCGCTCCAGCTGGCGTGGCCCCCGATGACATCGCACACGTCGGTGAACCCGAAGTCGGCGAACATCTGCGCCCAGTCCTGGCTGGCGTGGCCGTGGTAGCAGTAGATGAGGATCGGGCGGCGGCGGTCGGTGCGCAGCAGCAACTCGTCCTGGTTGCGTGACGTCAGCAGCACGGCGCCGGGCCAGCCGTCGCGCGCATGGCTGTCGGCATCGCGCGCATCGAGCAGCAGGGCATTCGGGCGCTGCCCCTGCCAGGCGTCCAGCTCGGAGAGCGTGAGGCGGCGGTACGTGCGCTGGCCCTTCATCGCGGGATCTCCATCGCGAGCGCGAATTCGGCCAGCAGTGCGCTGACGACCATGTCGCGCGCGGTGCGGCCGTCGGGTGCGCAGCGGTCCCCGTCGGCGCCATGGTCGAGCAGCATGGCCAGCATCGCGTGGTGGCCGCAGGCGGCGGCCTGCATCGCGCAGGTGATGTCGTCGTCGTTGGCGTGATCGATCGGCAGGCCGGCGGCGAGCAGCCGGCGGCCGACCCCGACACTGCCGTTCAGACTGGCGAACCACAGCGCGTTGTTGCCCTGGTCGTTCAGCGCGTCGACGGTGGCGCCGCGGGCCAGCAGCGCATTGACGATGCATTCCTCGCCCTGCGCCGCGGCTCGCATGACCGGCGTGTTGCCGCCTGCGTCGCGCGCGTGGATGCCGGTGAAGCCCTGCAGCCTCAGCCAGGCCGTGAGTCTTCTGGGTACCGGCTCGGCACGGCGAACCGAACGGGCCGCGGCGCGATGCAGCAATGCATTCATGGCGGGATGGCGATGCGGCGTCGGGCTGTCATTCACACGGGCCGGCCTTCGTTCGGGTTGCGCACGGGGCCCATCAGTTCGAGCCCTTCGGCATAGGTGATGGTGTCGAAGGTGATGTCGTACTTCAGGGCCGCATCGGCCACGGCGTCGAGCTTGCCGGCGGTGTCCTTCTTCTTCAGCTCGTTCTTCTCGAGGTACAGCAGGGTCAGCAGCTCGTTGTAGACCGTCGATTCGTCGATCGGCAGCACGTAGAACATCGCGCCCTTGTAGGGCACCTGGTACTTCTTCGACAGGTCGATGTTGTTGCAGAACAGGAAGTACTTGCCGCCGGCGCTCAAGGTGTCGCCCAGCACTTCGGCCACGTCCTTCAGATGCTCGAAGCTCAGCAGATAGCCGGCGAAGAAGGGCAGGTGCTTGTCGCCCACGGTCGCCACGGCCATGACCTGGTCGCAGGTCAGTTCGGGCGGGCGGGCCTCGTCGGCCAGCTTGACGCCGAAGCGCAGTGCGAGTTCGCCGCGAAAGCCGACGCGGCCGAACTTGTTGGTCGGCGCCTTGAGCACCGGGTTGAGGAGGCGGCCCTCGTGTTCGAGGCGGGCGAGCGCGGTGTCGTCGATCTCTTTGCGGGCGAGCGTGGCGGTCATGGTGGTTCCTGGTGGGTGATGAATCGAAATGGGGAAGGGCGGGTTCAGGTCGCCGTGTTGCGCATCCAGTCCGCCGTCTTGAAGAAGGCGGCCATCAGTTCCTGCTGCAGCGGCGCAGCCGCGCCGACCTCTTCGAGCGCGGCGCCCATGCAGGCGAGCCAGGCATCGCGCTCGGCTACGCCGATGGCGAAGCCGGCATGCCGCATGCGAAGGCGTGGATGGCCGCGTTCGGCCGAGTAGTCCTTGGGGCCACCCAGCCATTCGCACAGGTAAAGGACCAGCACGGCCTTGGTCGATGCCAGGTCGGGCTCGTGCATGGCACGGATGCCGATCGCGTCTGCGCGGGTATCCATCTGGCGATAGAAGGCGTCGACGAGACGCGTCACGCCATCGCGGCCACCGAGCATGTCGAAATGCGGCGGGCGCAGCAGCGGCAGCGCGTCGGTGGCGGCGAGGGTCATGCCTCTCGTTTCGCAATGAACGTACCAGCCCGCAACGGCCTGCGGCGCGCTGCAAACGCGACACAAACCACCGGGTCGCACTGAGACGACAGGCATTTTTGCGACGTGTCACGCCGCATTTGTCGGGAAGCCAACAAAGCCAAATCGTCACTCCAACGTGCGCAGGAAAGCAGGTTTTCCTCTGTGGAGACAAGGACTTGGTGCGTCGTTCGCCGCACTCGCGCGGCATGGCATGGAAGCTGCAGAGAAGGGTCTGCGCGGACACAAGTCCGGCCGATGCGTGACCCCACAGAAGAAGACCAACAGGCACGACAGGCTGACATGGGCGCGGCTACGCAACCCAAGTTTTTCAACCCTTCCTGAATGGAGTACTGCTATGGCCAAACTTCGGCAAATCGCCTTCTACGGCAAAGGCGGGATCGGCAAATCGACCACCTCGCAAAACACCCTGGCTGCACTCAGCGACCTGGGCCAGAAGATCCTGATCGTCGGCTGCGACCCCAAGGCCGATTCGACCCGCCTCATCCTGCACGCGAAGGCACAGGACACCATCCTGTCGCTGGCCGCGGAAGCCGGTTCGGTGGAGGATCTGGAGCTCGAAGACGTGATGAAGATCGGCTACAAGGACATCCGCTGCGTCGAGTCCGGCGGCCCGGAGCCAGGCGTCGGTTGCGCCGGCCGCGGCGTGATCACCTCGATCAACTTCCTTGAAGAGAACGGTGCCTACGACGGTGTCGATTACGTTTCCTACGACGTGCTGGGCGACGTGGTGTGCGGCGGCTTTGCGATGCCCATTCGCGAGAACAAGGCGCAAGAGATCTACATCGTCATGTCCGGCGAAATGATGGCCATGTACGCGGCCAACAACATCTCCAAGGGCATTCTGAAGTACGCCAATTCGGGTGGCGTGCGCCTGGGCGGCCTGGTGTGCAACGAGCGCCAGACCGACAAGGAACTGGAACTGGCCGACGCCCTGGCCGGCATGCTGGGGACCAAGCTGATCCACTTCGTGCCACGCGACAACATCGTGCAGCACGCCGAGCTGCGCCGCATGACCGTGATCGAGTACGCGCCCGACTCCAAGCAGGCCGCCGAGTACCGCACGCTGGCCAGCAAGATCCACAACAACGCTGGCAACGGCACGATCCCCACCCCGATCACCATGGATCAGCTCGAAGACATGCTGATGCAGTTCGGGATCATGGAAACGATCGACGAGTCGGAAGTCGGCAAGGCCGCTGCTGCCGCCGCCGCCCTGGCTGCTGCCTGAGAAGGCCCCCAGACCGGCCCGGTCCACCGCAGTAGCGGCGTGACCGGGCCGGCGCCTGGACCCAAGAAACATTTACTCCTGGAGTCTCCCCATGACCGCCACCGTTGAAGAGCGCAAGGCCACGAACAAGGCCCTGATCGATGAAGTGCTGAAGGCCTATCCCGAGAAGATGGCCAAGCGGCGCGCCAAGCACCTGGGTACGTTCGAAGAAGGCAAGCCCGACTGCGGCGTGAAATCCAACATCAAGTCGCTGCCCGGCGTCATGACCATCCGCGGCTGTGCCTATGCCGGCTCCAAGGGCGTGGTCTGGGGCCCGATCAAGGACATGATCCACATCAGCCACGGCCCGGTCGGCTGCGGCCAGTATTCGTGGGCCGCGCGCCGCAACTACTACATCGGCACCACCGGCATCGACACCTTCGTGACGATGCAGTTCACCTCCGATTTCCAGGAGAAGGACATCGTCTTCGGCGGCGACAAGAAGCTCGACAAGATCATCGACGAGATCCAGGTGCTGTTCCCGCTGAACAAGGGCATCTCGATCCAGAGCGAATGCCCGATCGGCCTGATCGGCGACGACATCGAAGCCGTGTCGAAGAAAAAGACCAAGGAATACGAAGGCCACACCATCGTGCCGGTGCGCTGCGAAGGCTTCCGCGGCGTGAGCCAGTCGCTCGGCCATCACCTGGCGAACGACGCGATCCGCGACTGGGTGTTCGACAAGGTTGACCCGAACAAGCGGCCCGACTTCGTCTCCACGCCCTACGACGTGGCCATCATCGGCGACTACAACATCGGTGGCGACGCCTGGTCGAGCCGCATCCTGCTCGAGGAGATCGGCCTGCGCGTGATCGCGCAGTGGTCGGGCGACGGCTCCATTGCGGAACTCGAGAACACGCCCAAGGCCAAGCTCAACGTGCTGCACTGCTACCGCTCGATGAACTACATCAGCCGGCACATGGAAGAGAAGTACGGCATCCCATGGGTCGAATACAACTTCTTCGGCCCCAGCATGATCGAGAAGAGCCTGCGCGAGATCGCCAGCCATTTCGACGACACCATCAAGGCCAATGCCGAAAAGGTCATCGAAAAGTACCGCCCGCTGATGGACGCCGTGCTGGCCCGCTTCAAGCCGCGCCTGCAAGGCAAGAAGGTGATGCTGTTCGTCGGCGGCCTGCGCCCGCGGCACGTGATCGGCGCCTACGAGGACCTGGGCATGGACGTGGTCGGAACCGGCTACGAGTTCGGCCACAACGACGACTACCAGCGCACCACCCACTACGTGAAGGACGGCACGCTGATCTACGACGACGTGACCGGCTACGAGTTCGAGAAATTCGTCGAACAGGTGCAGCCCGACCTGGTTGGCTCCGGCATCAAGGAGAAGTACGTGTTCCAGAAGATGGGCGTGCCCTTCCGCCAGATGCACAGCTGGGACTATTCGGGCCCGTACCACGGCTACGACGGCTTCGCGATCTTCGCCCGCGACATGGACAGGGCGATTTCCAGCCCGATCTGGAGCCTGACCCAGGCCCCGTGGAAAAAAGCTGCCTGACTGCCTTTCCTTACAGACACACCAACGGAGCCCACCATGCCCCAATCAGCCGACAAGATCCTTGACCACGAACTGCTGTTTCGCGAGCCCGAGTACCAGGAAATCTTCCGATCGAAGAAAGAAGAGTTCGAGTTCAACCATCCGGACGAGACCATCAAGCAGATCGTCGAATGGACCAAGACCGAGGACTACAAGCAGAAGAACTTCGCCCGCGATGCGCTCACGGTCAACCCGGCCAAGGCCTGCCAGCCGCTGGGCGCCGTGTATGTCGCCAACGGCTTCGCCAAGACCTTGAGCTTCGTGCACGGCTCACAGGGTTGCGTGGCGTACTACCGCTCGCACTTCTCGCGCCACTTCAAGGAGCCCACGTCCTGCGTGTCCTCGTCGATGACGGAAGACGCCGCCGTCTTCGGTGGGCTGAACAACATGGTGGACGGCCTGGCCAACGCCTACAGCCTGTACAAGCCTGACATGATCGCGGTCTCCACGACCTGCATGGCAGAAGTGATTGGCGATGACCTGAACGCCTTCATCAAGACGTCCAAGGAGAAAGGCAGCGTTCCCGAAGAGTTCGACGTGCCGTTCGCCCACACGCCGGCCTTCGTCGGCAGCCACATCACCGGCTACGACAACGCCTTGCTGGGTGTGCTGCGCCACTTCTGGGACGGCAAGGCGCAGACGACCGAGCCCCTGGTGCGCGTGCCCGACGAGAGCATCAACTTCATCGGTGGCTTCGACGGTTTCGTCGTTGGCAACATGAAGGAAATCCGCCGCATCTTTGATCTGTTCGGCGTCAAGGTGAACGTGCTGTGCGATCCGTCGGAGAACTGGAACACGCCCACTGACGGCACCTTCCGCATGTACGCGGGCGGCACCACCAAGGAAGAGGTCGTGGCCGGTCTCCATGCCAAGGCCACCATCGTGTTCCAGGAGTATTGCTGCGAGAAGACGAGCAAGTTCATCGCCGAGCATGGCCAGGAAGTCGTGGTGCTGAACGCACCGATCGGCGTGGCCGGTACCGATGAATTCCTGATGGCCATCTCGCGCATCAGCGGCAAGCCGATCCCGGAACAGCTCGAACGCGAGCGCGGTCAGCTGGTCGACGCCATGGCCGACAGCCAGGCCCATCTGCATGGCAAGCGCTTCGCGCTGTACGGCGACCCGGACCAGATGCTGGGCACAACGCGGTTCCTGCTGGAGCTCGGTGCGGAGCCCGCCCACGTGCTGGCCACCAACGGCGCCGAGCCCTGGGCGACGAAGGTGCAGACCCTGTTCGACAGCTCGCCCTACGGCGCCGGCTGCAAGGTCTACCCCAAGCGCGACCTGTGGCACCTGCGTTCGCTGTTGTTCACCGAGCCGGTCGACTTCCTGATCGGCAACACCTACGGCAAGTACCTGGAACGCGACACCAAGACCCCGCTGGTGCGCATGACCTTCCCGATCTTCGACCGCCACCACTACCACCGCTACCCCACCTGGGGCTACGAGGGCGGCCTGCGCACCTTGGTGATGCTGCTGGACGAGTTCTTCGAAGCCCTCGATGCCAACACCATCGTGCCGGGCAAGACGGACTACAGCTACGACATCATTCGGTGAGTTGGACCACCCCCGATGCCGGCTCACTTCGTGTAGCCGGCTTCCCCCTCAAGGGGGCACCCGCAGCGGCCCGGCAAAGCCGGTTCCGCGCGGGTTCACGAAGGGGCTTCGCTGCGCTTGCCAGGGGTTGGGGTGAGGGTAGTGCGGCGCAGGAGAGGCTATGCGGTGCCACGACACAAGGAGTGATGCGATGCCAGAACCCGTTTTGATCAAGACCACGCAGGACGGCCGCAAGGTCGAAGTGATCGATGGCTGGGTGTGCCTGGCCGGCGCGCGGGAGGCCCACAGCCTGATCCCGATGGACGAGCACCCCAACCGGCAGGCGATCGCCAGGGCGGTACCGGGCGCCACGCATGTGGCCGGGCGCCTTCCGCTGCGGCACGACGAGGCGGCGATCGCGCAGGGCGCGCTCAGCGCGGCGCAGCGCGTCTTCGATGCCAGCCCGGCCGGCATCACGCAACGCATACGCCACGCGACCTGGGCCAAGGCCCATGCCGAAGGCGTCGAATAGAAGAAAGGTCTGGGCGTCATGATCCACGTGGTGGAACTTCCGCAGCAGGGCGATCCGCGCGCCTGGTTCGCCTACGACGATGACGATTTCGCCCGCAAGGTGGCGGCGACTGATCCGCTGCAGGCATGGGAGATCCACGACACGCTGACCGCGCGCGACCTGCTCGACTCGGCGTCCCCGGATGCGACCCCCGACGGTACGGTGGACGGCACGACGCGAGCGCGCTTCCCCGCGATCTGCGCGCTGGGCGACGCCCATGGATGGGACACGCCGCTCTACCGGGCCGACCACCTGCTGGGTCGCGGCGTGCTGCGGGCCGAGCCGGTCGCCGAGCGCGATGCGCTGAGCGCGGCGCTGGCCGCACGTGGCGGCCTGAGCTGCGTCTACTGGAACGACCGCGACGCCATCGGTGCCTTCGAGGGTGCCGACCCGAGACTGGCTGGCCAGGAGCGCTGGTGGGCGCGTCGGGCGCTGTACGAGCAGTTGGTCGAGCTCGAGGTGCTGGCGGACGACAACTAACCTGAACCAGGGAGCGCGCCGATGCTGGCCCGGATGCAATGCGACATGCTGCGCAACAGCGCACTGGCGCTTCGCGAGATCCTGGCGGACCTGCAGGACGAGTCGGAACTGTTCGCCAGCCGCAACACGCTGGCCCGGGTCGAAGCCCATCTGCTGCTGATGGCGCAGACCTTGGGGCACCTGGCCCCAGCCCTGCACGAGCGGCTGCTGCTGGCTGACTGGCGCGGCTGGCAGTCGCTGCAGGAGGTGCTGGAGAACGACACCCAGCCCCGACACGATGCGGTCTGGTATGCGCTGCGCGCGCTGGTGCCGACCACGTTGGAGATGATCGACGCGTTGCGCCGGCGCGAGCCCGTCTGGTTCGAGTTGGGATATTGATGGACAAGCCGACGGCGCAGCACCTCATCCGGCTGGCGCTGGGCGCGGCGCAGAGCCGCGCAGCCGGGCTGGATGCGGCGGACCAGGCGCTGATGGTGAGCGCCGTTCAGATGGACGTGATCGAGCGGCTGACACCGGTGCAGCGCGGCCGGGTGCTGAAGCGCGCGTTGATGGCGCCCTATCCCCAGGGCTTCTTCCTGGCGCTGCGTGCGTGTGGCGGGCTCAGGCGCATCCTGCCCGAAGTCGACGCGCTGTTCGGCGTGCCGCTGATCGGGGAGGGGCCGGAGCCGATCGACATTGGCGAGCATCAGCTGGGCGTGCTGGGGCAGGCCACGCGCCGCTCGGCACCGCTGGCGGTGCGCTGGGCCGCATTGCTGCAGAAGATCGGGATGGGCCGGACGCCGCCCTTGTTCTGGCCCAGCCATGTGGGCCACGAGATGCGGGGCCTGGCGTTGCTGGCGCCGTTGAGTGCGCGCATCGCGCTGGCGCCGGCATCGCTCGACCTAGCAGCGCTGGCGATCACCGAGACCGAGCGCGTGCATCGGGCCAGCAAGCTGCGGGCCGGCCCGATCGCGGCATTGCTCGCGCGCACTGAGGCGGAAACCCGGCCCGATCGTTTCGCGCAGTTGCTGGAGGTCTGCATCTGCGACCACGCCGCGCACCCGGGTCACGGCGAGGCCGACTACACCAAGGCGCCACGCATGCGGCAGGCCCTGGCGGCCTACCTGGCGGTGGCGCCGCAGGGGAGGGACGCGCAGGCGCTGCTGCAGGCGCGTGCCGAAGCGATCGACGTTGCACTGCGCACCGACACGACCGAGGATTGACGCGGCGCCTGCGGACCGACGCCGTGTCGCAAGACCTTTGTCGCGATTGCTTCAAACCTGCCACAGCCGACCTTCCGCGGCGCGCAGATCCACACGAAATGGCCGTTCGAGGTGGCTTTTTGGCGGGTTTGGCGCTGGCACCAAATCTGCAAAGAGCAACTCACCACGTTGCTAGGAGTGCGCGATGTCAGTCTCCCTCAAAGCCAAGATCGCCGAAGTGTTCGAAGAGCCCGGTTGCGACAAGAACCAGGGCAAGAGCGAGAAGGAGCGCAAGAAGGGCTGCACCAAGCAGCTCTCGCCCGGCGCAGCCGCCGGCGGCTGCGCCTTCGACGGCGCCAAGATCGCGTTGCAGCCCATCGTCGACGTCGCGCACCTCGTGCATGGCCCGATCGCCTGCGAAGGAAACTCCTGGGACAACCGGCATTCGGCGTCTTCGGGCTCGCAGATCTACCGCACCGGCTTCACGACCGACATCACCGAACTCGACGTGATCTATGGCGGC
>CALRYR010000042.1:0-14245 GCA_943372425.1 Variovorax sp. YR752
GACGCTCGGGCTGCCGCCCTTCCTCACGGCCGCCACCGGCATGGACGCCATCGCGCATTGCATGGAAACCTTCATGGCGCCGGCCTTCAACCCACCGGCCGACGGCATCGCTCTCGACGGCCTGCGACGCGCCTGGAAGCACATCGAGACCGCCACGTCGACGCCCGGCGACCGCGAGGCGCGGTTGAACATGATGAGCGCGTCGATGCAGGGCGCGCTGGCGTTCCAGAAAGGCCTGGGCTGCGTGCACAGCCTGAGCCATTCGATGGGCGGCCTGAGCCCACGCCTGCACCACGGCACGCTCAACGCCATCCTGCTGCCGGCCGTGATCCGCTTCAACGCCTCGGCGCCTTCGATGCAGAAGGACGAACGGCTCGCGCGCATGGCGCAGGCCATGGGCGTGGGCGGTGCCGACGACGTGGCGCCGGCCGTGATGGCGATGAACCGCCGGCTCGGCCTGCCCACCGGCCTGCGCGACATCGACGTGTCGCCCGAGATCTTCCCGCGCGTGATCGAGGGCGCGCTGAAGGATCACTGCCACAAGACCAACCCGCGCGAGGCCAGTCCCGAAGACTACCAGGCGATGTTGATGACATCCATGTAGAAGCTTTCCCAAAAACAGACGGAGACAAAGACACCATGCAAAGACGCCACTTCATCGCATCCACCCTCGCGGCCTGCAGCCTGCCGCTGGTCCATGCGCAATCCTCGCTGCCCAGCGGCCCCATCCGCATCGTGGTGGGCTTCCCGCCCGGCGGCGGCACCGACGTGATGGCCCGCGTCATGGGGCAGAAGCTCTCGGTGATGTGGAACACGCCGGTCACGGTCGAGAACAAGGCCGGCGCGGGCGGCGTGATCGCGGCCGAGTACGTGGCCAAGGCTGCGAACGACGGCACCACGCTCCTGATGACCAACATCAGCAACCACGCGATCGCACCGGCGCTCTACCCGTCGCTGCCCTACGTGGTCGAGCGCGACTTCACGCCGCTGGTGCTGGTGGGCGTGACGCCCAACCTGCTGATCTGCAACCCGAGCCAGCCGGCGCGCACGCTGAAGGACATCGTCGAGCTGTGCCGCGCCAAGCCGGGCACCGTCACCTTCGGCTCGTCGGGTGCGGGCGCCTCGCAGCATCTGGCGATCGAACTCTTCAAGCTGCGCGCCAACATCGACGCGCTGCACGTGCCCTACCGCGGCTCCGCGCCGATGCTCACCGACCTGATCGGCGGGCAGATCAACTACAGCTTCGAGACCATGACCTCGGCCACGCCGCAGGTGGCGAGCGGCAAGCTGATCGCCATCGCCCAGACGCGTCCGCAGCGCTCGAAGGCGCAGCCCAACGTGCCGACCGTGGCCGAGCTGGGGTACCCCGGCTTCGACGCGAGCACCTGGTACGGCCTGGCCGGCCCGGCGCGCATGGCGCCAGCGATGGTGCAGCGCATGAACGAGGACTTCAACAAGGTGCTGGCGATGCCCGACGTGGCCGAGAAGCTGGCCGGCTACGGCGCCGAGGACGGCGGCGGCTCGGCCGCGAAGTTCGTCGACTTCATCGCGGTCGAGAAGGACAAGTGGGCCAAGGTGGTGAAGGAGGCCAAGGTCACCGTCTGAACCCGGGGTACGCCGGCGCCCGCGTGCCGACCGCAGATCACAACGACAGGAGACAAGCCATGCAGAAGAACATCCGACAGCTCGCCGGCGGCGTGCTTGGGGCATCGATCGCCCTGGCCTTCGCGCTCGGCGCCGGCACGGCCGCAGCGCAGACGCCCGTCAAGCTGCGCTTCAGCCACACCGTGCCCGAGAGCGACTCGCAGCACAAAGCCGCGCTGGAATTCAGCAAGCGCGTGAAGGAGCGCACCCAGGGCGGCGTGGAGATCCAGGTCTTCGCGAACAGCCAGCTCGGCAACGACGTGACGCTGGTGACCGGCGTGCGCAGCGGCACCATCGACATCGGCGCCACCGGCAACCCCTTCGTGACCGGCCTGGCGCCCAAGCTCAACGCGCTCGACCTGCCCTACCAGTTCGCCGATGCGCAGCAGGCCTACCGCACGCTCGACGGCGCGGTCGGGCGATCGCTGCTCGACGAGCTGGGCGCGCACCAGATCAAGGGCCTGGCCTTCTGGGAGATCGGCTTTCGCAGCCTGGGCAACAACAAGCGGCCGATCAACACCGCCGCCGACATCAAGGGCCTGAAGATCCGCACCACGCCGAACCCGTCGCACCTGAAGGCCTTCCAGCTGCTGGGCGCTAACCCGCAGCCGATGCCCTTCGCGGAAGTCTTCGGCGCGCTCGAGTCGGGCGCGGTCGACGGCCAGGAGAACCCGCCGACGCTGATGCTGTCGTCGAAGATGTACGAGGTGCAGAAGTACCTGTCGCTCACCCGCCATGCCTACACGCCGCTGGTGGTGATCATGAACAAGGCGCGCTTCGAATCGCTCAAGCCGGAGTTCCAGAAGGTCGTGCTCGAAGAGGCATCCACGGCCGCGAACTTCCAGCGCAAGCTGAACAACGACGGCGAGAAGGCGGCGATCGCGGAGCTGCGCGCCAAAGGCATGAAGATCAACGAGACGCCCGACGTCGAGAGCATCCGCAGGATCGTGCGCGACGAGACCCGCAAGCTCTACGTCGAGAAGAACGGCGACGCCGTGCTCAAGGCGATGGACGCGCAGCCCTGAGCCACCGCATGAGCACCCTGCCCCGCGCGATCGTCGACGCGCACCACCATCTGTGGCACCTCTCGGAGGGCCATTTCCCCTGGCTGCAGGACGGCTACGATGCCGCTGCCTTCTTCCTGGGCGACTACAGCACGCTGCGCCGCGACTTCGGCGTGGCCGACTACCGCGCGGTGACGGCAGGCCTGCCCATCGTCGCGACTGTGCACGTCGAGGCCGAGCGATCGCGTGCCGAGTCGTTGGCGGAGACGCGCTGGCTGCACGCCATCCACGCGACGCACGGCTTCCCGAACGCAGTCGTTGCCAACGTCGAGTTCCTGGCGCCGGACGCCGATGCGCAGATGGCTGCGCAGGCCGAATGGCCACTGGTGCGCGGCGTGCGATGCAAGCCCCGTATTTCGAGGAGCCCGGCCGACAGCGTGCACGGCCAGCCCGGCACGCTGCAGGACGAGCGCTTTCTCGCCGGGCTCGGCCTGCTGCGCGCGCACGATCTGCTGTGGGACGTGCGAGTGCCCTATTGGCATCTGGAAGAAGCGGCCGAAGCCGTCGCGCGTTTCCCGGGACTGCGGGTGGCGATCGAGCATGCCGGTCTGCCTTGGGACCGCAGCGACGACGGGCTGGCGCACTGGCGCCGCGGCATGGCAGCGCTCGCCGCGCTGCCCGACGTGGTCGTGAAGCTCTCGGAGTTCGGTCTGCCCGATGCTCCGTGGGACGCCGAGAGCACGGTGCGCGTGATCCGCCAGACGGTCGAGATCTTCGGCTGGCAGCGCTGCATGTTCGCCAGCAACCTGCCGGTGTCGGGCCTGCGCGCATCGATGACCGAGGTGGTGCGCACCGTGGCCGAAGCGCTCGAGCCGCTCGACGGGGACGCACGCGACGCCATCTGGTGCGGCAACGCGCTGCGCTTCTACCGCATCTCGCTCCCCGCCCGCTGACGCCGACGCCGACGCATTCCACATCCAAAACAACAGGAAACCCGTCATGCTGTCCCGCCTCTTCGAGCGCGTGGCCAACGTGCTGATGATCACGATGATGGCCGTCATGGTCGCGCTCGTGTTCGGCAACGTCGTGCTGCGCTACGCCTTCAACTCCGGCATCGTCTTCTCCGAGGAAGCCTCGCGCTTCGTCTTCATGTGGCTCACGCTCATCGGCGCGCTGCTGGTGATGAAGGACAACATGCACCTGGGCATGTCGACCCTCGTGGCGCGCCTGGGCGAGCGCGGCCAGCGCTTCTGCAAGCTGGTCGCGGATGTCGGCGCGCTGGCATGCTGCCTGCTGCTGGTGCACGGCAGCTGGAAGCTGGTGGTGATCGGCATGGACGACCGGGCGCCAGTCACCGGTGTGCCGATCGGCCTGGTGTACGCCTGCCTGCCGGTGGCGAGCGCCGGCATGGCACTGCTACTTCTGGGCTCGCTATGGCGGCTGCTCAGCGGCCGCATGCGACGCAACGAACTGGTCCACGACACCGGCACCGCCGGCGAATGAAACGCGCCGAGAACACCGCATGACCATCCTCGTCTTCATCTCCTCCCTGCTGGGGGCCATGGCCTTCGGCATGCCCATCGCCTTTGCGCTGCTCGTCTGCGGCGTCGCGCTGATGGTGCACTTGGGCAGCTTCGACACGCAGATCCTCGCGCAGAACATGCTCGAGGGCGTCAACAACTACCCGCTGATGGCGGTGCCCTTCTTCATGCTCGCGGGTGAACTGATGAACGCGGGCGGGCTCTCTTCGCGCATCGTCAAGGTGGCCGATGCGATGGTCGGGCATGTACGCGGCGGGCTGGGCTACGTGGCGATCATCGCGGCCACGGTGGTGGCGAGCATTTCGGGCTCGGCCGTGGCCGACACCGCGGCAGTGGCGGCGCTGCTCATTCCGATGATGCGCAACGCCGGCTACAACGTGCCGCGCGCCGCGGGTCTCATCGCCGCGGGCGGCATCATCGCGCCGGTGATCCCGCCGTCGATCGCCATCGTGGTCTTCGGCGTGGTGGCGCAGGTGTCGATCACCAAGCTGTTCCTGGCCGGCCTGTTCCCCGGGATCATGATGGCTTTGACGCTCACCGCCACCTGGTGGCTCTGTGCCAAGAAGGAAAGGAACGTGGCGGTGCGCCACTTCAGCGGGCGCGAACTGGGGCGCGCGCTGCTCGACGGCATCTGGGCGCTGGTCCTGCCGGTGGTGATCATCGGCGGCATGAAGTTCGGCGTGTTCACGCCGACCGAAGCAGCTGTGGTGGCCGTGGTGTATGCCTTCGTGGTCGGCAAGCTCGTCTACGGCGAACTCAAGATGGCGCGCATGCCCGAGCTGGTGCTCAGTGCCGCCAAGACGTCGAGCACCGTGCTCTTCCTGGTGGCCTGCGCGCTCGTGTCGGCCTGGCTCATCACCATCGCCAACATCCCGGCGCAGGTGACGGAACTGCTGGAGCCCTTCATCGACAACAAGGTGCTGCTGATGTTCGTGATCATGGTGCTGGTGATCATCGTGGGCACCGCGCTCGACCTGATGCCCACCGTGCTCATCATGACGCCCATCCTGATGCCGGTGATCACCAAGGCTGGCATCGACCCGGTGTACTTCGGCGTGATGTTCATCATGAACAACGCCATCGGCCTGCTCACACCGCCGGTGGGCACGGTGCTGAACGTGGTCGCGGGAACGGCACGGGTCAGCCTCGACAGTGTCATCTCGGGTGTGTGGCCCTTCCTGCTGTCGCTCACGGTGTTGATGTTCCTCTTCGTGCTGTTTCCGCAGCTCATCCTCGTTCCAGCGAGCTGGCTGCGCTGATTCCCCCGACCATCATGACACTCATCACCAACATCGAAGACCTGCGCATTCTCGCGAAGCGCCGCGTGCCGCGCATGTTCTACGAGTACGCCGACGCTGGCTCGTGGACCGAAAGCACCTACCGCGCCAACGAAGCCGATTTCCAACGCATCCTGCTGCGCCAACGCGTGGCGGTGGACATCGGCACACGCACCACTCGCACACAGATGCTCGGCCAGGACGTGGCCATGCCGGTCGCCATTGCGCCGACAGGACTCACAGGCATGCAGCGCGCCGATGGGGAGATTCTCGCGGCACGCGCGGCCAAAGCCTTCGGCGTGCCTTTCACGCTATCGACCGTGAGCATCTGCTCGATCGAGGATGTCGCTGAAGCAACCAACGGCCACCCTTTCTGGTTCCAGCTGTACGTGATGCGCGACCGCGCCTTCGTAGAACGACTGATCGCGCGTGCGCGTGCGGCCAACTGCACGGCGCTGGTGCTCACGCTTGACCTGACGATCAGTGGCCAGCGCCACAAGGATCTGCGGAACGGCCTCTCTGCACCACCACGGCTGACGCTGCCCAACCTGCTGAATATGGCGAGCAAGCCGCGCTGGTGTGCCGGCATGCTGGGCACCAGGCGCCGCAGCTTCGGCAACATCGTGGGCCATGTCGAGGGTGTCGAGACCATGAGTTCATTGGCCGATTGGACCGCGAAGCAGTACGACCCGACCCTCAACTGGAAAGACGTCGCCTGGATCCGCCGCCAGTGGCCGGGGAAGTTGGTCCTCAAGGGAATCCAGGACGTGGAAGACGCGAAGCTCGCTGCTGACAGTGGTGCGGATGCGCTGATCGTGTCGAACCACGGCGGGCGGCAGCTCGATGGCGCGCTGTCATCCATCCGGGCGCTTCCGCGCATCGCCGAAGCGGTAGGTCGCCGCATCGAGGTGCACATGGATGGTGGTATTCGCTCCGGGCAGGACGTGCTGAAGGCAATGGCGTTAGGCGCCAAGGGCACCTACATCGGCCGCGCCATGCTCTACGGCCTGGGGGCCATGGGCGAGGCAGGCGTCTTGCGCGCGCTGCAGTTGATCCACAAGGAGCTCGATCTGACGATGGCGTTCTGCGGCCACACCGATGTACGTGATGTCGACCGCAGCGTACTGCTCGACGAATCATCACCCGCGGGCTTCGCAACGCGCAGTTCTTAGAGCGCGCGCTGGCGGCTCCCGTTGTTCGAGCGGTGCTTCGAGGCCGTTGCGAACAGGGGCCGGGCAAAGCCTGGACTGCACAACCTCAACGCAATCAGAAGCGACGAACAACCATTGAGGCGCCATACCGTTGGGAGAGGCGACGGCCTACGCAGCACGGGCCGTTCACGACCTCAAAGCCATTGACGAAATGTGGGCGGTACGCGTCAGAGCGAAGCCTGAGGGCAGGCTGTGAACTGGACGTCACACCCAATGGGAAGGCTCCAATGCTTGAAGAAGTACCACAGGGAAGCCATTTTCGCGTTCACTGCGCGTACGCGCGTCCGCCCTCCCAAGCCTGTGCCATCTGCTCCCAGAGTGTCGCAGGGACGCGCGCATCTCCCTTGGCCTCAGCCAGGGTCTTGCCCATGGCGTCCGCTATTTGGGCAATCACTTCAGCGGGCTGGGCGACACCACATATCCGGCGGCCAAAATCCACCAACTCTTCGGTCGTCGGGTAGGCTTTTGTCTGGCGCTTGCCCGCAAACAACTTGAGCGCAAGGGTCCGGTCCTCAAGCTCAGGCCCCCCTGGAGACTGGGTGTACTTGTAGATGGAAGTCGTCACGACATCGAACATGGGCGCCAGCCACACGTCATCGCGCGAACGGTAGAGCAAGCCGAAATTCTTGAGGTGCGCATCGCCGTTGCGGACCATGATGGAGAGGACCACCTGTTCGAAGAATCGGTGCAGGTTGCTGCTGTGGAGCTGAAACTGGCGCAACAGTTCGGCGACACGCTGGTAGCTGCCTTGGTACTTGCGGTCCGACAGGATGTCACGCACCCGCAACCCCGCCAGCGCCGCGATGTCCTCAAAGCCGAGCCGCTCCACTCGGCCATCGTCATGGATGACCAGATCGAAGCGGTCCAAGACCAGCATCTGACCATCGTCGGACAGCGCGAAGGTTGGCACGTCGATGCCTGCGTGCTTCGCGGCCGTCAGACACAGATATTCGTTGGCGGCCAAACCAGGATAGGCCGCGCTGGCCGCCTTGACGATGAGTGAGGGGATGGGCACCGTCGAGCGGTCCGGTACCATGATTTTCGGCTGCATGCCCGCGATACCCGCGCCCGTGCTCAGATAGGCAGCCACCAATTCGCTGAAGACCTCTGGCGTGTACTTGGTGCTCAGCAATTCGCCCTTGCTCAGCGTGCGTGGTACGGAAGGCCCAGCGTGGTCGGGCAGGCTGTAACCCAGCCGACCAATCCCGTTGCGTCCCACCAGTGCGAGCATGTGCATTGGCGTCATCGGCTGCTTCGGGAACATCTCCCGAATCCTCATGAACAGGTCGCCTTCGGGAAGGTTCTGATCCATCGGGGGAAACAAGTCGCCGTCCTGCCAAGTCAGCTTTTCGCTGGGCGGCATCAGCAGGGCCACCGTCGACTGGTCCGCGTCCGGTGACAGATAACGAAACTCGTAGGTTGATGCCCGCAGCAACTGGCCTGCGTGAACGGCATCTCCGATAGACACATTCAGGAGACGGATCTTTTCAGGGAGCATCGTCGTCGTCCTGGAATCGCGCCGCGACCTCGTGAGCGGACGGCAAGCCCGATCGCTCCAAGCGCAGCGCCAGACCGAGCGCTCCCAAGACCGCCAGCAGTGAGGACACCGTGGAATCCTCCCCAGCTTCCAACCGGTAGATGACTTCCCTGACTTTGCCCGCTTTCTTGGCCAGTTCGGACTTGCGCATCCCCAAGGCTTCGCGCCGTTGACGAAGTTGAAGCCCCAGCTCGTCTGGCAGCCTGATTTTGTCAGTCATGGCTGGCATGATACAAGGTAAAAGAAGTTTTTGCTTGCTATAACTGACATCTAATCAAGAATGGTTATGTCCGCCATACCTTGCGCAATCCACTCGCATTGGTGCTTCTGCACGGCATAACTGACAACCGACAGGGCCATTCAAAGATCCGCTTTGCGTCTCCGAGGAAGGATGTGCGGCGATCTGTCGCCGGGGTCTCTCGGCTGAGCACCGCAACAAAGCCCTGCGGGTGGCAGGCAGTAAGGTCATGCAGCCACGTCGAAGGGGCGGCAAGCGCGGGACGAACCATCGAGGTGCGAGCCTGTTGACGTCATACACGGCATCGTTCCTGTGGTTGCAGCGCCGGCCGGCATCCACGACGGGACGTCTCGACGCTCCCTAGCCAGTTGCAGGGCAACCGACAGGCCCGCATAGCTGCCGCCAATGACGGCGAATTCAGTCTCGACCGTGGTGGTCCTCCAAACGATGGATGGCGGCTCCGTCCGCCAGTCGGTGCGCCTTCAGGCGGTTGTCGAAACCCTTCGGCAGTTCGGCCAGCGTGATGCCATCCAAGCGTGCCGGCAAGGAGGCCTCTGCCCGCTCCACCGCGCTCCGAAGCGATTCGTTGACCGCCTGCGCGACCAGGCACCCTGGTCGGTCTTCCCGAAACCGCAAGGACACCAGCGCGGGGGGGGCGCCCCAGCGCAATGTGCACATCGTGCAGCGTGACGCTTTCCACAAGGGCGAGAGGGTCGCGTACAAGCGGTCGATAGCGAAGACAGCGTGACATCGCGCGTCGACAAGCCGTGCACGTCGTGCGTGGTCAAGACGATCCGCATCCGGTTGTAGACGTTGAACCATTCGGGATGGTGTTCCAGCCGCTCGGCGGCGAGCGCGATCCGCGTCATGAAGGCGAAGGCCTCTGGGAAGCCACCGAACACAAAATCCCGCGTCATTACCCCGCCCCGATCTGGACTGGACTCCCACTTGTGCGATTGCGCGCAAGCGGGCGACTCCTTCGGCATCAAGTCGTCATGACGCTGGATGTTAGAGATCGCCGCCGCCGCATTCATGCAAAGTGCCACCGATCGCACGACTTAGGTGCTTTTCTTTCTGGCGTCACGTGGGTGCTTCACGTCCGCCACAGCCACATCGGACCCTGATCAGCGCAGCGCCACCCTGCGGCTCAGTGCCCTCGGTCCTTCATCCATGCCAGCAGCGCATCCGGGCGCATAGGGCGCGCAAGCAAGTACCCTTGTACGGCGTCGCACCCTGCGGTCTTTATCAACTCCAGCTGGGCAGGCGTCTCCACACCTTCTGCAACGACGACCAGTTTCAGGGCGTGGGCCAGCTGGACGATCGCCAGCATGATGGACGCATCGCCCGAGCTTTCACTCGCATTGACGATGAAACTCCTGTCCAGCTTGAGCGACGTGAGGGGTAGCCGGGGCAACTGCGAGAGCGAGGAGTAGCCGATTCCGAAATCGTCCATCGCCACCAAAAATCCCAGCGCACGTGCACGCTTCAACGCCTGCACGGCCGGTGCTGCGGCGAAAACGCTTTCGGTGATCTCCAAACAGAACTTGTGCGCCGGTAAACCGTGGTGCTGGATCATCGCGTGGAAGTCTCCCACCACGTCGCTGCCGGAAAACTGCACCGGCGATACGTTGATGTTCAATAGCGGGCAACTGCCCGGACGTTCCGCCTCCCAAGCGACCGCTTGCTCAACCGCGATCTGCATCAGCTTTTTTCCGAGCGCGACCATCAAACCGCTGGCTTCGGCGATCGCGATGAAACGGTCCGGTGGAACAGGTCCGAGGCGCGGATGCTCCCATCTGGCGAGCGCCTCGATCGCGGAGACCCTGCGGTCTTCGATGCGCACGACCGGCTGGTAATGCAGGCTGAGCTGCTCGCCATGGCGAAGCGCTTCGTGCAGGTCCTGTTCCAGCTCGACCTGCTGCATGCGCATCTCATGCATGTGCGCCGCGAACACGACGCTCCGATTGCCACCCATGGCTTTTGCCACGTGCATCGCGTCGTCAGCAGCCTGTTCAAGGTGGGTCCCGGCCAAACAGGATGTCTGCGCGATGCCAACGCTTGCGCTCAACCGGAAATCCCGTCCGCGAATGATGAATGGTTTCGCCAATATCCGTACGAGTTCCTTACCCAGGGCCGCCGAATCCGTATCGCTCAACCGGGCGCATACCACCGCGAATTCGTCTCCGCCCAGGCGACCGACGAGAGCTCCGCCCGCGACGCTGCGCAGACGTTTCGCCACCTCGACCAGCACGCGGTCCCCTACCTCGGGACCGAAGGCTTCGTTGACGTTGCGGAATCGATCCAGATCGACCAGCAGGTAGGCGGAGGGCTGCGTCTGGCCCGACACCCGTCTGCGAGTCGACCTCATCAGGTGGTTGCGCGTAGACAACCCCGTCAAAGCGTCTCGGGTGGCTGTTCGCTCGAAGAGGCGCTCGGAGAGACCGCGGTAACGGTCCAGCCGATCAGCGCGTAGTGTGATGACCGTCACAAGGGCCCATGTCCACGCCAGCACGAGCGCGGTCTGATAGACCAGGAGCTCGCCGTCCGCTGGCAGCGGTATGCCCGGCGCGTCGATGCGATGCGTCACGACCCATCCCATAAACAGCAGGAAGGCCGTTGAACTGGCCAGAAGTGTCCGCGCCATTCGGCCCGGCGCTGCATTGGCCGTGAGACCACGCATGAAGCCGCGCCTCGATGTCGCGAATATCAGCGAGACGGCAAGCAAAGTCGACCCGAGCAACGTGGCCGGCGCCATGGTGCCGAAGAATGGCCGCAGCTCTGCCAGATACCCGGTCGCCGCCATGAACAGCAGACTGAGCGCGCACGCGGCGAAGACTTGCGAAAGCACCGGTCTTCGCGCCCAGCGGAGTGCTTCGCCTAACGCGATCAGCAGCAGCGTCCAGGTGACGAACACGCCCATCGAAAGCGGTTTGCCTTCCGCAACCGCATCAGCGACCGTGCCTGGAAACGGCGTGAGCGCGTCGAACAGCTCGTTGCCAAGCAGCGGCACCATGACGCGCACCAACAGCAGAAGCATCGCGGCGACGATCGCAGCGCGCGATGCATGGCGCCAGACTTCGCTCGCCCCTGGCACGCGAGGGATGAGGCCCAGCGCGAGCAATGCGATACACATCGCTGTGTAGGGGTGGACTGCAGGCAGGTTTTCCCCAAGCCGCCATGCCGACTCATAACGAAGCGCGAAGCCAACGAGTACAGCCAGGCCGATCAGCGCCGCGCCGCCTGCACTCCATATACGCAGCAAGCGGCTGAACTTGAAGGCTCGGTCGGTGCTGCGCATCTCGGCGCCGAAACGTGGGAGCTTGAGAACTTCCGTGTTTATTCGTTTCACCCAGGCTCCTGAAGGGATGCGTCCTGCGGACATGCCAATAACGGACTGCAGCGCTCATGAGAACACTCATGCATTCTCGGCCACGCGCTCCTGAATGCACGCCGTAGCGCCAACTAGGGCATGTGTCCCGTCGCTTTTTTGGCATTTATTGCGGCCACGATCCGCCGATCCAGCGCCAGACCGAATTGTGAACAGCATTCGCAGCTCGGCGCACTACACGACCAGGCTCGGCAGCAACGCCTGAGCTCGACTTAATGCAGCGCATGGTCATCACGCAGCCAACCAAGACTGAGCCACGACCTTCGCTACATCCCGATGGCCCGGGGCTTCATTTACTGGGCTGCGGTGATCGACTGGTACAGCCGCCGGGTCTAGCTTCGGGCGCAGTTCAGAATTCAGATCTCCCAGCCCGCGTCACTGACGTACCGAGCGTAGACGGCCAGCACGATACGCTCGGAATGCACCAGGTAGTCATTGAGCGCTGCCGGGCCGCGCGCGAACTCGCCGGCTTCGGCCAGCGCGAGGATGTTTACGTTCATGTCCACGTAAGGCGCATGCAGGGATTCCAGGTCGCGCAGCAGGCCGAAGGCCAGCCGCGATTCGGCCAACACCGATTCGAAGAGCTGGTTGAGCCGCTCGCTACCCGCCATGAATTTGGTGGAAATGGCGAAGGAAGTAGAACGCTCCACCGAGGGCCAGTTACGGATCGAGGTCCGCCCGGAGAACTCGCTGGTCGCGTGAAGGCCGTTCGCGCCACCGTGCAGGACGGCAGGATCGAGGCCGGCAAAACCATCATGAGCAGCCTGATCAACGATTTCCCGGTCGCCGGCGCCGACTCGGTCCCGTTTATCGCTAACAGCTATGCCGATGCGCTGCGGCTCTGACGCATCCAGCGCCCGCTGATTGAACGTGACATGGCACAGCGAGGCCTTCAGGTGCTCTATGCCGTGCCATGCGGGTCTACGTAGACCGCCTGGTCGCGGCGGCTGAGGGGCAGCTCCTGTGCGAGCACACGCGGATCATCGACCGCCGTCAGGACACGGCCGGCCAGACCGTCTACGACTGGCGTCACTACCTGGCGGTGCTGCAGCGCAAGCCCAGGGCATTGGAGAACGGTGCGCCCTTCAGTGAGCTCCCGCAGGGCGTCAGACGGTTGCAGGCCGTCGTGCTCAAGCAGCCGGTTGGCGACCGGGAGATGGTGGAGATCCTCGCACTCGTCCTTCGCCACGACGAGCAGGCCGTGCGGACCGCCGTCGAGCTGGCCCTGGAAGCCGGCGTAGCCAGCAAGACGCATGTGCTCAATGTCCTGCACCGGCTGTTGG
The DNA here is from genome assembly GCA_943372425.1 of Variovorax sp. YR752. Classification (GTDB taxonomy): domain Bacteria; phylum Pseudomonadota; class Gammaproteobacteria; order Burkholderiales; family Burkholderiaceae_C; genus Variovorax. Next base: position 13,124 of record CALRYR010000042.1, read on the forward strand.
ACGGCAAGCCGGTGACACCGGCGCCAGTGACGGCGCCCCAAGCGCTTCGCCTAACGACCGAGCCCCAAGCCAACGTGTTGCGCTATGGCTCCCTCAGAGGATGCGTGACTGCAGTCGATCCGATCATCATCAAGGAGGTGCGCCATGCGCCATGCCCCGCCAGTGCAGCGATTGTGATCATGCTGCGCGAACTCAAGATGTACGGCATGGCGCACGCCGTGGCCGAACTCGCCGAGCAGGGCTCGCCAGCCATGGAAGTCCTCGACGCGCTCTGCGTCGAGCAAAACACCATAGGACGGCGAACCCGTAAAGATACGATGTGACTCTCACAAAGGCTTGTGTCAGCGCCTAGCTTTTGTGTGCCAAAACTGTGCCTCAACCAGGTGTTTTTCGGGGCTGGCAAGCGCTGCAAGTCGTTGACTTCATTGACTTTTAGCAGGCCCGAAGGCGCCTGTTAATCCGTAGATCCCTGGTTCGAGCCCAGGTCGAGGAGCCAAAATTAGCCGCGAGGCGACTGGAAAGCCCGCTGTTCAAAAGATAGCGGGCTTTTTCACTTTTTGGCGGGTTATTTGGTATTGGCCAGATACCCAGTATCTGGATCGGGTGTACCGCCGGCGCACGGTGCCAAATGGCGTCCGCGAATACCACGGCGAATCGTTTGCAGGCAAGCCGCCGGGCCGCGGCAAGGCCGGGACTGCTCTTAGCGGGCGATCCAGGCGCCCGCGCCGACGCGACGGAGCGCGCGCCGCCATTGCACCCGACGGCGCATCGCGACCGCCGTCACGGCAGCGCATCCCACCAGATTGACCAATGAGATCAGCACGAAGAATCCATCGGTCACCACCAGCGTGCCGTAGAGCACCGCCGAGACATGCGACAGCGTCCACGACGTCCAGGTCAAAAGCGAGACCGAGCGTGCGCCGTGGTTGCAGCGCCAGACCGCCAGCACCTGCGGCACGTAGGTGAGCACGCGCGTGGCATTGATCAGCAGGTAGGACCATGCGATCACCGACAGCAGGCTGCCTTCCGTCAGCGGCATGGCGGACGGGTTCACAACCGGTCCCCGACACTGCGGCCTGAAGACGACACCGCAGAGCGATCCTGCGACATGGGAGATCTCAC
>CALRYR010000043.1:0-14078 GCA_943372425.1 Variovorax sp. YR752
ACATCGATCGCCAGCATGATGAGGTCGAACGCGCATCGCATTTCGAGAACCTCAAACTGCCTGCGGGCTTCGACTACGGCCAGGTGCCCGCACTGAGTTTCGAAGTGCGGCAGACATTGGCGCGTCAGCGTCCGGAAACGTTGGGGCTGGCGTCTCGCATTTCCGGCGTGACGCCCGCAGCGATCTCGCTGCTGATGGTGCATCTGCGCAAGGGCGGTCATCGGGCCTTCGCCAAGGACGCGGCGGATGCATCGACCACGGCGACGGCGTCCACGGCCGAATGAGCGGCGAGGCGACTCTGCGCGCCGGCGCAGCCCAACTCGGCCTAGCATTGGACGATCGGCAGTGCGAGCGTCTGCTGGCCTACGGCGCGCTCATCCTGAAGTGGAACAAGGTCTACAACCTGACGGCGCTGCGCGACCCGGGCACCGTGATGACCCACCATCTGCTGGACAGCCTGTCTGTCATCGCGCCGCTGCGGCGCGAACGAGCGACGGCGACGCGTCTGCTCGACGTTGGCGCCGGCGCTGGGTTGCCAGGTGTCGTGATCGCTATCATGCGGCCCGATGTCGATGTCACCTGTCTCGACGCCGTGGCCAAGAAGACGGCCTTCGTCCAGCAGGTGGCGGCGGAACTGAAGCTGCCGAACCTTCGCGGCTTGCACGCACGGGTCGAGGCGCTCACAGGCGCCTACGACGTCATCAGCAGCCGCGCCTTCGCGTCGCTGCCGGATTTCTACACTGGCTCGATGCAGCTGCTGGCAGAAGAGGGCGTCTGGCTCGCCATGAAGGGCAAGATGCCGACCGAAGAACTGGCTGCACTGCCGCCCGGCGTGGATGTGTTTCACGTGGAACAACTGACCGTGCCCGGCCTCGATGCCGAGCGCTGCATCGTCTGGGCGCGAAAAGCATCGCAATGAACCATCGATGACGCCCGGAACAGGGCGCTGCAGCACCGGGGCTGACTTAGACTCGACGCTCCCTTTCTTCAGGCACTTTCCATGTTCGGCATCGCTGATTACGGCGCGTTCGTTGCGGCCATCGTTCTGTTCCTCGCGATCCCGGGCCCCGGCAATCTGGCGCTGATCACCTCGACGGGGAAGGGCGGCATCCGCGGCGGCTTGGGCGCGACGCTGGGCGTGATCGCTGGCGACCAGGTGCTGATGTGGATGGCGGTGGCCGGCGTCGCCGCGCTGCTGGCGGCCTACCCGACCGCCTTCCATGCGGTGCGTTGGCTGGGCGCTGCCTACCTGGCCTGGCTGGGCTTCAAGATGCTGTTGGCCAAGCCCGGTGCCGCGCCGATCCTGAACATCCGCCCGCGCCAGTTCGCCCGCCAGGCCTTCTTCATCACGCTGCTCAATCCCAAGGCCATCGTCTTCTACATGGCCTTCTTCCCGCTCTTCGTCGATCCGGTGCGCCATCAGGGTGTGGTGACTTTCGGTGCGATGGCACTCACGATCGCGATCCTCACCTTCATCTATGGCCTGGCCGCAACGCTGCTCACGCACTTCCTGGCGGAGCGTATGCGCGCCAACCCACGCATTTCGGCCACGCTCGAGAAGCTGGCCGGTGTCTTCCTGATCGGCTTCGGCGTCAAGCTCGCCGTGTCGCGCTGAAAGGGCGGAAATGGCCAAGATTTTCTGCATCGCCAACCAAAAGGGCGGCGTCGGCAAGACCACCACCACCGTCAACCTCGCCGCCGGCCTGGCCAAGGTCGGCCAGCGGGTGCTGATGATCGACCTCGACCCTCAGGGCAACGCGACCATGGGTTCGGGCATCGACAAGCGCCAGCTGGAGACGACGGTCTACGACGTGCTGCTGGAGTCCTCCTCCGTGGCCGAGGCGCGGGTCAAGTCCGAGTCGTGCGGCTACGACGTGCTGGGCGCCAACCGAGAACTCGCCGGTGCCGAGGTCGAGATGGTGGCACTCGACCGCCGCGAGAAGCGCCTGCGCACCGCGCTGGCGGCCGTCGGTGCCGAGTACGACTTCATCCTGATCGACTGCCCGCCCAGCCTCAGCCTGCTGACGCTCAACGGCCTGTGCGCCGCCCACGGCGTGATCGTGCCGATGCAGTGCGAGTACTTCGCGCTCGAGGGCCTGACCGACCTGGTCAACACCATCAAGCAGGTGCACGCCAACCTCAACAAGAACCTGCAGATCATCGGCCTGCTGCGCGTCATGTTCGACCCGCGCATCACGCTGCAGCAGCAGGTGAGCGAGCAGCTCAAGGCGCACTTCGGCGACAAGGTGTTCGACACCGTGATTCCGCGCAATGTGCGGCTGGCCGAGGCACCGAGCTACGGCCTCCCGGGCGTCGTCTTCGACCCGGCCGCCCGCGGCAGCCAGGCCTTCGTCGCCTTCGCCCAGGAGTTGGTCACCAAGATGCCGCCGGCCAGTGCCTTCGCGCCGTCGGCCCCTGCCGCCCCAACACCGATCGACTTGCCCGAGACGCTGCACGGTGCGGACGGCGGCCTCCAGCCATGACCGGTGACGCTTCGTCCGCTGTTACCACGCTGCTGCTGCCCGGCTGGCAGAACAGCGATGCGACCCACTGGCAGAGCCGCTGGGAAGCCGTGCACGGCGACCGCCGCGTCGAGCAGCACGACTGGATGCGCCCCAAGCGCGGCGACTGGTCCGCGCGCCTCGAGGAAGAGGTGCTCGCCGCGCCCGGTCCGGTCGTGCTGGTGGCCCACAGCCTCGGCTGCATCCTGGTGGCCGCCTGGGCCTCACATTCCCGCCACACGGGCCGCGTGCGCGCTGCCTTCCTGGTGGCGCCGGGCGACCTCGAGCGCGACGACCTGCGCCAGATGATTCCCGGCTGGGCGCCGATCGTGCGCCAGCCGTTGCCGTTCCCGGCGCTGATGGTTGCCGCCAACGACGACCCGTATTGCGAGGCGGACCGTGCGCGCGGCATGGCCGCGGACTGGGGCGCACGCTTCGTCGACCGCGGCCCGGGCGGCCACCTCAACGGCGAATCCGGCCTGGGCGACTGGCCCGAAGGCCGGGCGCTCCTGAACGACTTTCTGAACGACAACGAAGACTGACCTCGATGGCCACGAAGAAACCCAAGGGCCTCGGCCGCGGACTCGAAGCCCTGCTGGGCCCCACCTACAACGGCAGCAGCGAGGCGGGCAGCAACGACGCCGGCACGTCCGCCGATGGCGCATCCGCCCCGAACCCGACCGTCCTGAAGCTCGACCAGATGGTCGCTGGCGTCTATCAGCCCCGTACCCGGATGGACGAAGGGGCGCTGTACGAGCTGGCCGAGAGCATCAAGGTGCAGGGCATCATGCAGCCCATCCTCGTGCGCCGGCTCGATGCCGAATCGGCTGCTGCGAAGGACGCTGAATTCGAGATCATCGCCGGTGAGCGCCGCTTCCGGGCCGCCAAGCTGGCCGGGCTCGACAGCGTGCCGGTGCTGGTGCGCGACGTGCCAAACGAAGCCGCCGCCGCGATGTCGCTCATCGAGAATATCCAGCGCGAAGACCTGAACCCGCTGGAAGAAGCCCAAGGTCTGCAACGCTTGGTCTCTGAGTTTGGGCTCACTCACGAAATGGCGGCGCAGGCGGTGGGCCGGTCGCGCAGTGCGGCCAGCAACCTGCTGCGCTTGCTCAACCTGGCCGAGCCGGCGCAGGCCATGCTGATGGCAGGCGACCTCGACATGGGACACGCCCGCGCACTGCTGGCGCTAGACCGTGGCACGCAGATCACGGCCGCCAACCAGATCGCCGCCAAGCATCTCTCGGTGCGCGAGACCGAAGCGCTGGTCAAGAAGCTGGCTGCCGAGTTCAGCCTGACGCCGTCGCCGCGGCGTGGCAACAGCGGCGAGAAGTCGCGCGACCTGCAGCGGGTGGAAGAAGAACTGGCCGACCTGCTCACGGCCGAGGTCGAGGTGCGCATCAAGAAGCGCAGCAAGCGCGGCGGCAAGGTGGAGGAGAGCGGTGAGCTTGCCATTCACTTCGGCTCGCTGGACGCGCTCAACGGTCTGATCGAGCGCATCCGCCGAATGGCCTAACGGGTCTGTGGCAGGCATAGCGTTTCGTGGATTGCCTCGACGCGGCCTTTGCGGCTATCCTCCCGCGTTACGTTTTCTCACCATTAACTCACTTTCCATCATGCTGTTTGCCAAGCTTCCTCTTGCCGTCGCTGTCGCCGCCACGCTTCTCCTGACGGCCTGCCAGACCACCGACATGCAGATGGGCAGCCAGGGCGCCAAGACCGTCGCCACCGGCGCGGCCGCCGGCGACGCCTCGGCCAACGCCAGCAGTTCGCTGGAGCGGTGCCCGGCGCCGCTGGGCACGGTCTCGCTCATCGAGAACCAATCGGCCGGCTGGTACACCATCCTGCGCAACGAGTACAAGCTGCCGCCGACGGCCAACCTGCTGCGCCTGCTGATCCAGCAATCGAACTGCTTCGTCGTCGTGGAGCGCGGCGCCGCCGGTATGAACGCCATGACGCGCGAGCGCGCGCTGATGCAGTCCGGCGAGATGCGCCAGGGCAGCAACTTCGGCGCCGGCCAGATGGTCGCGTCCGACTACGGCCTGTCGCCCGAGGTGATCTTCAACAACGACAACGCCGGCGGCATCGGCGGCTCGCTCGGCGGCCTGGTGGGTGGGCGCTATGGCGGTGTGCTGGCAGCGGTCGGCGGTAACCTGCAGACCAAGGAAGCCAGCACGCTGCTCACGCTGATCGACAACCGCTCCGGCGTGCAGGTCGCGGCTTCCGAAGGCAGCGCCTCTAAGACCGACTTCGGCGCCTTCAGCCGGATCATGGGCAACACCGGCGGCGGCAACCTCGGTGGCTACAGCAACACGGCGCAGGGCAAGGTGATCAGCGCGGCCTTCATGGACGCCTTCAACCAGATGGTCGTGGCGCTGCGCAACTACAAGGCGCAGGCGGTGCAGGGCCAGGGCCTGGGCGGCGGCGGCCGACTGAGCGTGGATGGCGCGGCTGCGCCGTCGCAGACCTCGGCACCGGCCGCGACCAAGAAGGCCGCGCCGAAGAAGAAGCAATAAGCGCCAGGGCGATGCGAAGGGGAAGAGGGCCACCGGCCCTCGTCCCCGCCCTGCATTACAGGCTGAAGATCTTGCCCGGGTTCATGATGTTCTTCGGGTCGAGCGCACGCTTGATCGTGCGCATCATGTCGACCGCGCCCATGCCGGCCTCGTCGACCAGGAATCCCATCTTGTGCAGCCCGATGCCGTGCTCGCCGCTGCAGGTGCCTTCCAGCGCGATGGCGCGTGACACCAGCGCATGGTTGAGCACTTCGGCTTTGGCACGCTCCTCGGCGTCATCGGGGTCGATCAGGTAGCCGAAGTGAAAATTGCCGTCGCCGACATGGCCGACGAGGAAGTAGGGGATGCCGCTGGCATCGACCTCGGCCACCGATTCGAGCAGGCAGTCGGCCAGCCGCGAGATCGGCACGCAGGTGTCGGTCGAGATGGCGCGGCAACCCGGGCGTGACTGGATCGCCGCGAAGTAGGCGTTGTGCCGCGCCGTCCACAGGCGCGTGCGTTCTTCCGGCGTGGTGGCCCACTCGAAGGCGTTGCCGCCATGGCCGCTGGCGAGTTCCTGCACCGTCTCGGCCTGCTCCTTCACGCCGGCAGGCGAGCCGTGGAATTCCATCAGCAGCATCGGCTCCTCGCGCAGCCCGAGCTTGGCGTAGGCGTTGACCATGCGCACGGTGTTGCTGTCGATCAGTTCCACGCGCGCGATCGGCACGCCGAGCTGGATCATCTCGATGGTGGTGCGCACCGCCGCCTCGATGCTCGGGAAGGAGCAGATCGCAGCCGACACCGCCTCCGGCAGTGGGTAGATGCGCAGCGTGATCTCGGTGATGACGCCCAGCGTGCCTTCGCTGCCCACCATCAGCCGCGTGAGGTCGTAGCCGGCCGACGACTTGCGTGCGCGCGTGCCGGTGCGGATCGTCTCGCCGCTGGCGGTCACCACCTCCAGGCCCAGCACGTTCTCGCGCATGGTGCCGTAGCGCACAGCGTTCGTGCCGCTGGCACGCGTCGCCGCCATGCCGCCGATGGAGGCGTCGGCACCGGGGTCGATCGGGAAGAACAGGCCGGTACTCTTGATCTCGTCGTTGAGCTGCTTGCGCGTCACGCCCGGCTGCACCGTGACGGTGAGGTCGTCGGCGTTGATCGACAGCACGCGGTTCATGCGCGACAGGTCGATGCTGATGCCGCCCTGCACGGCCAGCAGGTGGCCTTCGAGCGACGAGCCAACGCCGAAGGGGATCACCGGCACCGCGTGGTCGCTGGCGAGCTTCACGGCATCGGCCACTTCCTGCGTGCTCTCGGCGAACACCACGGCCGCGGGCGGTGGGGCCTCGAAGGACGATTCGTCGCGCCCGTGCTGCGTGCGCACCGCCAGGGCGGTCGAGCAGCGTTCGGCGAAGCGGGCCTTGAGCGCGTCGAGCAGTGCCGCCGGCACCTCGCGCAGTTGGAGTTCGGGCAGCAGTTGATCGGCGGTGGTGGGCGCATTCATCGTATGTCTCCTGAGGCGGACTACCATTCTATGAACCGCATCCACGAAAGTCTTCGCCATGGGCAATCGCCTCACCCAGATCGCCACCCGCACCGGGGACGACGGCACCACCGGCCTCGGCGACAACAGCCGCGTGCCCAAAGACCATCGGCGCGTCCAGGCCATGGGCGACGTCGACGAGCTCAACTCGCACATCGGCCTGCTGCTGTGCGAACCGATGCCCGCGCCCGTGCGCGAGCTGCTGGTCGACGTGCAGCACCAGCTCTTCAACCTCGGTGGCGAGCTGTCGATGCCCGGCTACACGCTGCTGAAGGCCGAGGCGCTGCTGCAGCTCGACCAGGCGCTGGCCACGCACAACGCGACCTTGCCGCGGTTGGCCGAGTTCATCCTACCGGCCGGTACACGCGCGGCGTCACAGGCGCATGTCTGCCGCACCGTGGCGCGCCGGGCCGAGCGTGCCGTGGTCGCGCTCGGCGCCGACGAGGCGCTCAACGATGCGCCGCGGCAGTACCTCAACCGCCTGAGCGATCTGCTCTTCGTGCTGGCGCGGGTGCTCAATCGCGTGGACGGCGGCGATGACGTCTACTGGAAAAGCGAGCGTCTGACGCGCGCAGCGGCCGAGCAGGCGCAGCATGCAGGCACCGCATCCGCGGATACCGACGAATGACAGAAGGAGCCCATCCCATGACCCGAACGTCCTCTTCCAAGTACGCGGCAGCCGCTGTCTGCATGGCACTGGCACTGCCCTTTGCTGCGATGGCGCAGCACAGCGACAACCCGCCACCGCGCAAAGGCACCGTCATGAACGGCGTGGAACGTGGCAGCGCGGCGGCGACGCGCGGTGTCAACCGTGCCGACCACGCCACGCGCCGTGGTGTGGCGAATGCGTCCGAGCGTGCGAGCCGGCCCGTGCGCAACCTCGGCGAATCGATCGGCCGCAAGCTGCCTGGCGGCACGCGTCACCCGGCACCGCCACCGATCGGTCCGCAGAGCACCACGCCGTCGCCCAGTTGAGGCATCGCGGGCCAAAGCCCCACGCGTACGTTCGCTTACGGCCTTCACGCGATGCGCATGTGCGCCGTGCTGTCGCGACACATCGCGGTCGCACACTGGAACCTTCATCCACGCAGAAGGAGTTTCAGATGAACAAGACATCCAAGGGCATGACCCTCGTCGCAGCCGCCATGGCTTTGTGCATGGCCGGCAGCGCCTTCGCGCAGGATCGCCGGGGCGACGACCGCGGTCCGCGCGGCAACGACCCGCGCTTCGAACAACGTGACCGACATGATGACCGCCGTGGCCCCCACAACGATGCGCGACACGACCGGCAGGACTTCCGCGAAGGCCGCTTCGCCGATCGCCGCGGTTATCCGCAGCCGCATGCCGAATGGAAGCGCGGCGGGCGCGTTCCGCAGGAATACCGCGGTCGCAACTATGTGGTCGACGACTGGCGCGGTCAGCGCCTGCAGCAGCCGCCGCGCGGCTACCAATGGGTAGGTGTCGGCGGGGACTTCGTGCTGGCCGCCATCGCCACCGGTGTGATCGCTCAGATCATCACGGCGCGTTAAAACGCGAAGCCCAAAGAAAAAGGCGCTGTCCGCGAGGGCAGCGCCTTTTTTCGTCGCCGCTTCAGACGGCAGAGGGGGTGGTCAGCTGGGCGCACACGTTGCGCCCGGTGATCGTGAGCCGCAGGCCGCCGCCGTGCCACTCGAGCCAGTTGAGGGCCACGAAGCCCTCGATGTCCTGGTCGTCGATCAGGTCTGCCTGACGATGGTTCAGCCGTTCGACGGTGAGCGGCAGGGCCTGCCGCAATCGCTCGCGCATGGCGGCTGCGGCGGCTACTTTCAACTCGATGCGCGTCTGCTGCTGGGTCGATGCCATGTCGGATCCGTTCAGGAAGCTGAGAATTGTTTCCAATGTACCCCTTTGGCGTGACGGGCATTGCGGGTTTTTTGGTCGTCCAGGCGCCGGCACGCTGCGAACACGGGGTCAATCGTGCGTTCGGTCACGCGCGCCACTGGGCCAGCAGGTCCCGCGATTCCATGACCAGGCCCAGGTGCAGCGACACCATCGTCAGCGCAGCGGCTTCGAGATGGGGATCGGTGCCGCGCACCAGGTCGCGCAGCACGATCACGCGGTAGTTGTGGTTGTTGGCGTCGAAGGCGGTGTTGAGCACGCAGCAGTCGGTGAAGCCGCCGTCGAGCACCACGGTGGTGATGCGCTGGTTGCGCAAGAGGAAGTCGAGGTCGGTCGGGTAGAAGGCCGACAGCCGACGCTTGTTCTCCACGCGCATGTCGCCGGGCTCGACACGCGTGACCCATTCGGTCCACGGCGAGCCTTCGATGGCGTGTGCATCGGCGTTCGGAATGGGGCCGACGTGCAGCGGGAAGGTGCGCCGCCAGGCCGATGGGATGCCGCGGATGTCGTCGACCCCATCGGGTCGGAGCGTCGACTTCACGTGCACGATGCGCCCGCCCAGCGCCCGCACTTCGTCGTGGAACGCATCGATGGGCGCGACCACGTCGCGCGCACGCGGGGCAGGGCAAGGGCAGTCTGGCGAGTCGTCCAGGTGGCCGCGGTGCATGTCGATCGAGATCACCGCGGTGGTGGCCGGGTCGAGGTAGTCGGCGAACTGGCTTGCGTCCAGCTCGCGTTCCTTTTCATAGACGAAGGCGCGCACTATCTTCTTTCCTCTCGCACATAGGGTTGGCCCAGGGCGCCGGGTTCACCGTCACCACCACGGCGCGCGACCGCGACCCACACCATCACGGCCAGCGTGATCGCATAGGGCGTCATCAGTACGAAGTACTGCGGCAGCTGCACGCCCGCTGCCGCGAGTTGTGGGATCAATGCCTCGACGCAGCCGAACAGCACCGCGCCGGCCAGCGCCTTCCACGGCGACCAGCGCGCGAAGATCACCAGGCCCACGGCGATCCAGCCGCGGCCGCCGGTCATGCCGGCGATCCAGAGCTTGGTGCTCACCACCGAGATGTACGCACCCGCCAGGCCGACCAGCGCCGAGCCCGCGAGCACCGCGGCAAAGCGCCAGGCCGTCACGCTGATGCCGGCTGCATCGGCGGCCTGCGGGTTCTCACCCACCGCACGCAGGCGCAGGCCCGCAGTCGTGCGCGTGAGGTACCACACCACCGCCACGAAGATCGGCAGCGTGAGGTACACGACGATGTTCTGGTTGAACAAGCGGCCGACCAGCGGCAGTGCGGACAACGGCCAGAGCGGGATGGCGCTGAAGCTGCTGACCGCCACGTTGGTCCAGCCGAACAACGTGCCCGCGAGGCTGGTGAGCCCCTGGCAGAAGAAGACCAGCGCGAGGCCCGCGATGACCTGGTTGACGCGCAGCAGGATCGTCATCACCGCGAACAGGACCGACACCGCGCTGGCGGCGAACATCGCGATGACGAGCGACAGGCCCGGCTGCCCGAAGGCGATCTGCGCACCGATGCCGGCCAGCGCGCCGACCAGCATCAACCCTTCGGCCCCGAGCGACAGCACGCCGGAGCGTTCGCAGACGATCAGCCCGAGCGCGGCGAGCGCATAGGGCACGGCGAAGTCGGGGGCATTGCCGAGCCAGTTGGTGGCGATGGCGAAGGTATTCATGGCCTCAGGTCTTGCTCACCACCGAACGGATGCGGTGACGGATGAAGAAGTCCGACGACGCCACGCAGATCACGACGATGGCCTGGATCAGTTGCACCATCGAGAACGGGATTTGGTAGAAGACCTGCAGGTTGCGCCCGGCCACGAAGAGCGCCGCCACCAGCACCGCCACCACCGTGGCCGCCAGCGGGTTGTTGCGCGCCAGGAAGGCGATCAGGATGCCCGAGAAGCCGTACCCCGCGTAGAAGGCCTGCGTGAGCCGGCCTTCCTGCCCGGCGACCACGACGAAGCCCGCAATGCCCGACAGCGCGCCCGACAGCAGCACGGCCGCCAGGATCATGCGGCGCACCGGCACGCCGACCGCATCGGCCATGCGCGGATTGGCATCCACGAAACGCAGGTACAGGCCAGCGCGGCTGATGCCGACGAACCACCAGGCGAGCAGCGCGACGACGAGCGCCAGGCCGATCGCCGCCGTGCTCACATTGCCGAACCATTCGGGCAGCCGCTCGAAGGCGCGGAACTGCGGCGAGTAGGGGAAGGAATCCTTCGGGTCTTTCCAGGCGCCGTACACCAGGTGCAGCAGGAAGTTGCTCGCGATGTAGTTGAGCATCAGCGACGAGATGATCTCGTTCACGCCGAGCTTCAGCTTGAGCAGCGCTGGTGCCAGCGCCCACAGCAGGCCGAGCGCCATCGCCATCGCGAGCATCAGCGGCAAGCGCAGCGCAGCGGGACCCACATCGAAGAACGAGATGGCCGTCGCACCGATCGCGCCCCAGATCATCTGGCCTTCGAGCCCGAGGTTCCAGAAGCGTGCGCGGAAGGCCATCGACGCGGCGATGCCCACCAGGATCATCGGCGCCGCCTGGAACAGCACGGCCTGCAGGCTTTGCATATCGAACAGCGTCTGCAGCACGAACTCGTTGAGCAGCTCGTTGGCCGGCACGCCGGCCGCCACCAGGATCGCGGCCGAGACGCCCATGCCGATGGCGAGCGACACGGCGAGGATCAGCGCCTGCCGATGCCACGCCATCTGCTGCCGCAGTTCGAGCGCGAAGCGGCGGCTGGCGAGGGGGCGCCGTGGCGTTGTCGGCACGGCAGTGGAGGCGGGCATGGTCACTGCAGCGTCAGCCATGGTCCGTCATCGCCTGCCCGACCGCCTGACGGTCCGCCGGTTGATCGAATTCGGCCACGATGCGGCCGCGCGTCATCACGCCGACACGATCGGCCAGGGCCAGCACCTCGTCGAGGTCCTCGCTGATGAGCAGCACGGCCGCGCCCGCGTCGCGTGCGGCGAGCAGGCGCGCATGCACCTCGGCACCGGCACGCACGTCGAGCCCGCGGCTCGGGCTGTGCGCCAGCACGATGCGCGGCGCACGGCCGAACTCGCGCGCCAGCACCAGCTTCTGCGCATTGCCGCCCGACAGCAGCGCGGCCTTCTGGCCGAGGCTGCGCACGCCCTGCACGTCGAAGGCGTCGACCGCGGCCTGCGCATCGGCCTCGAGCGTGCGTGTGTCGAGCCGCCACGGCGAACCGTAGCGGCCCGCATGCACCTGGCCGATGCCGAAGTTCTCGGCCACGGTCAATGCACCCGCGAGCGCGAGGCCGTAGCGGTCGGCCGGGATCGCGGCGAACTGCAGGCTGCGTCGCTGCGCGTTGGACAGGGCCTTCAGGTCGCCGACGTCCTGCAGCGTGATGTCGCCCTCGATGTCCGCATCGAGGCCCATCAGCGCCGCCGCCAGTTCGCCCTGGCCATTGCCGCCGACGCCGGCCAGCCCGTAGATCTCGCCGGCCTTCAACTGCAGGTCGACGCCATCGAGCGCCGGCCTTCCGCCGGACGCAGCGCTGCGCAGCCCACGCACGGTGAGCCGCGGCGCACCGGCCGGTGCGCCCGCGCGCTCGCGCTGCGGCGCCGCGATCGAGTCACCGACCGTGAGCTGCACCAGCTCGGCGACGGCCACCTGTTTGGGGTCGACCGTCTTCACCGTGCGGCCCCCGCGCATCACGGTCACGCGGTCGGCGTAGGTCTTCACGTCGGCCATCTTGTGCGTGACCAGCACGACCGCCGCGCCGCTGCGTGCGAGCGCGTGCACGGTCGACAGCAGGCGCTCGGCCTCCGCATCCGTCAGCACAGCCGTCGGCTCGTCGAGGATCAGGATGCGCGCGCCGGCCAACAGCACCTTGAGGATCTCGACGCGCTGCTGCTCGGCGATCGACAGGCGCGCGACGCGCTGCGTCGGGTCGATGTCGAAGCCCAGTTCGGCGGCCTTGGCGCGGATCTGCGCCTCCAGCGTGCGGAGGCGCTTGCGATGGCTGCCCTCACCGGTCGCGAGCGGATGGCCCAGCAGGATGTTCTCGGCCACGGTGAACGGCTTCACCAGCTTGAAGTGCTGGTGCACCATGCCGATGCGATGCCGCGCCGCGTCGCGCGGGCCGCCCAGCTGCACCGGGTTGTCGTCGACCCACATCTGGCCGGCCTCGGGGGCATAGAGGCCGGCCGCGATGTTCATCAGCGACGACTTGCCCGCGCCGTTCTCGCCCAGCAGCGCATGCACCTCGCCCCAGCGCGCATCGAAGTCCGCGTCGGTCAGCGCCTGGAAGCCGTCGAAGGACTTGCCGATGCCGGTGAGTTGAAGTGCCGTTGCCATGCCGCGTGCCAGGCCCTTACTTCTGCGTGACCACGCCCTTGACGTACCAGTCCATCTTCCACAGGTCGGCGTCCGACAGCACCGCGCCGGCGGCGACGCGCTCCTTGCCCTCGCGGTCCTTCAGCGGGCCGGCATAGATCTGCTTGCCCTTCAGCAACGCATCGCGCTCGGCGTTGATGACGGCGACCTTGTCCTTGGGCACGCCCGCGCCGAAGCCGGCGATGTCGGTGCCGCCGTCCTTCATCGCGATGAAGGCGCCGTAGGGCGCGGGCTTCCAGCCGCCGGCCATGATCTTCTTGAGCTCGGGCGTGAGGAACTTGTCCCACACCCAGACCGACGAGCACAGCGTGGCCTTGGGCGCGAACTGGCGCAGGTCGCGGTGGTGGCCGGTGCCGTACACGCCACGCTCCTGCGCGACGATCTGCGGCGTCGGCGAGTCGACGTGCTGGCCGATCACGTCGGCGCCCTGGTCGATCAGCGCCATCGCGGCGGCGCGCTCCTTCACCGGATCGTTCCACGCGCCGGTGTAGATCACGTTGACGGTGGCGTTGGGGTTCATCTTCTGCGCGCCGAGCGCGAAGGCGTTGACGGTCCAGTTCACCACGCCGAAGGGGTTGGCCGCGACGAAGCCGAGCTTGCCGCTCTTCGACGCCGCGCCGGCCGCCATGCCGCACAGGTACTGGCTCTCGTAGGTGCGGCCGTAGAAGGACTCGAGGTTGGCGCCGTTGGTGGTGCCCGAGCCGTTGAGGAAGGCGACGTCGGGGTACTTGGCGGCCAGCTCCTTGAAGGCGTCGGAGTAGCCGAAGGCCGTGCCGATCACGATGTTGGCGCCGCGCGAGATGAAGCGCTCGGCCGCCGGCTTGATGGCCGAGGCGTCTTCGGGCACGTTCTCGACGAACTGGATCTTCTTGCCGATGGCGGCCTCGACCTTGAGCCGCGCTTCGTCGAAGGCCTGGGTCCAGCCGCCGTCGTTCTTCGGGCCGAAGTAGATCATCGCGATCTTCGGTTCGTCCTTGAGGGTGAAGCCATCGGCAGCCATGGCGGCCCCCGGCAGCGCTGCACATGCCACCAGCGCCGCAACGGCGCAAGAAATCGATCGACGCAACATCACTCTGACCTTTCAGGCGGGAGAAAAAAAGGAGGGAGAGGGCGGCAGCGCGTCTACATCATGAAGTTGATGCGGAACACGTTGCCTTCGGGATCGAGCAGCACCGACTGGTACCAGTTGTAGTAGGTGACGTAGGGCGCCTTGATGAGCTTGGCGCCGGCGTCGATGGCGACGGGCACCATGCGGTCGACCTCGTCCTTCGAGTCGACGTCG
>CALRYR010000044.1:0-14022 GCA_943372425.1 Variovorax sp. YR752
GACCGCGACGCCGCAATGGACCGCGGGCAAGAATTTCTGGCGCACGGGCGGCTTCGGCCCGTGGATGGTCACGCGCGACGAGATCGCGGACAACCAGGTCATGACGCTCGTGACCCGGCTCAACGGCCAGGAGATGCAGCGCACCACCACCGACAAGCTGATCCACAGCATCCCCCGGCAGATCGCGCACATCTCGGCCTTCATGCCGCTGGCACCGGGCGATGTGATCGTCACGGGCACGCCCGGGGGCGTCGGCGCCAAGCGCACCCCGCCGGTCTGGATGAAGGCCGGCGACGTGGTCGAGGTCGAGGTCGACGCCATCGGCATCCTGCGCAACGGCGTCCGCGCGGAGTGACGCGCGCCCGGCGCCCCTCCCGCACGTCCCGGAGCGGCTATCGTCGGAGCTCGCCGGCGCAGGTGTGCCGGCGCCTTTCAACGATCGGAGCGACGCAGCGTGACGGAAAAATCGGCCTCGAGCCTGGGGCGAATGCTGGATGTGCTGGACCTGTTCGACGACACGGTGCTGACCCGGACCACCGACGATATCGCCGGTGCGCTGGATGTCTCCTTACCGACCGCCTACCGCTACGTGCGCCTGCTGGTGGAGGCCGGCCTGCTGCAGCGCGCGGAGAACTCGCACTACACGCTGGGGCCGCGCATCATCGTGCTCGACCACTACATCCGCAAGGCCGACCCGGTGCTGCGGGAGGGCATCCCGATCATGCGCGAACTGGTGCAGGCGACCGGGTTCGACTGCGTGGCCTCGGGCTTGTTCGGTGACCAGGTGCTCGACACACACCGCGAGGCAGGCGGCGTGCCGACGGCGCTGGCCTACGGCCGTGGGCGGCCACGCCCCTTGTTCCAGGGCGCGGCGCCCAAGGTGATCCTGGCGCAGTTCGCGACGCCGCACCTGCACAAGCTGTTCGATGCGCGGCACGGCGAAGCCGTGCGCCATGGCTTGCCCGGCGATTGGCCTGAATTCCGGCGCTACTTCACCAAGATTCGCAACGCCGGCTTCTACCTGTCGGTCGGCGAACTGGAGCCGCAACTCGCGGCCGTTGCTGCACCGGTCACCAAGGCCGACGGTGGCGCATGGGGCGCGATCTCGCTCGTCCTCGACGTCCAGCGCCTCTCGATCGTGGACACCGACAAGCTGGCAGGGCTTCTGACCCAGGCGGCGAAGCGGCTGTCGGAGCGCCTGGGGTAGGCGCGACTTTCAAGCTTGCGATCGCTGGTGCAGTCGCCCTTTACGCCGCGTTTACGGTGCATGAGGGTTGCCAGCTACGATGCCGGGCTCTACTCGCCCCAGACTTGTGCCGCCCCTCGCTCCCCATGGACCACCCCTCCCAACCCGCCACGACGCCCCCTGAATCCTCGCCCCCGCCCAAGCCGCCACCCTCGCGTCGGCGACGCTGGATCGGCACCCTGATCGCACTGCTCGTCGTCGCTCTCCTGGCCGGAGGCAGCTGGTACCTGATCAAGCGTCCGCCGGCCCAAGGCGCGGGTGGCTTCGGCGGTCCGGGCGGCCCAGGTCCTGGTGGCCCGGGTGGTCCCGGCGGTCCCGGTCCCTTTGGCGCCGGGATGGTCACGGTGGGCCACGCGGCGGCGCGCCAGGCTGAGCTGCCGATCACCCTTGACGCGCTCGGCACCGTCACGCCATTGGCGACGATCACGCTCAAGGCCCAGGTCGGCGGCGTGTTGACCGATGTGCTCTTCACCGAAGGGCAGATGGTGAAGAAGGGCCAGCTGCTCGCACGCATCGATGCACGCTCGTACGAGCAGGCGCTGATGCAGGCGCAAGGCACGCGGGTGCGCGACGAGGCACAGCTCGAGGCGGCGCGCGTCACGCTGTCGCGCTACCGCACGCTGCTCGGGCAGGATTCGATCGCCCGCCAGGACGTCGACACCCAGGCCGCCCTCGTCAAGCAGCTCGAAGGCACCGTGATCACCGACAAGGCCTCGGAAGCCGCGGCCCGCGTGAACCTCGACTTCACCCGCATCACGGCGCCGATCACCGGCCGCATCGGGCTGCGCGGTGTCGACCAGGGCAACACGGTGACAGCCAACTCGACCACCGGCATCGCGGTCATCACGCAGATGAACCCGATCGACGTGCAGTTCTCGGTGCCGCAGGATCGCGTGCCCGAGATCCAGCAGCAGCTCGCCCTGGGCAAGCCGCTGGCCGTGGCCGCCTTCGACCGCACGCGCAGCACCACGCTCGACCTCGGCACTTTCTCCACGCTGGACAACGTGGTCGACACGACGACTGGCACGGTCAAGGCCAAGGCGCGCTTCGAGAACGTCGCTTCGACGCTGTTCCCCAGCCAGTTCGTGAACGTGCGCCTCACGCTGCGCACCTTGAATTCAATCGTGGTGCCGGTCACGGCGGTGCGCACCGGGCCCAAGGGGCCTTACGTCTACGTCATCGGCGAGGACCGCACGGTGCAGATGCGTACGGTGAAGCGCGGCGAGTCGACGGTCGACGTGGTCGCCATCACCGAAGGGCTGAAGGCCGGCGAACTGGTCGTGACCGAAGGCGGCGACCGGCTGAGCGAAGGCTCGCGGGTGCAGCTGCAGGGCGAGCGGCCGGCGGCCGGTCCGCGGCAGGGTGCCTCGGGGCCACGCCCCGGTGCATCGGGTCCGCGCGGGGAGCGCCGCCGTCGCGAAGGCGGCGGGCCGCCCCCCTGACCGGAGGCGCGACGCGTGAGCCCCTCCCGTCCCTTCATCGAGCGCCCGGTCGCCACCGGGCTGCTGATGCTCGCCATCGTGCTGGCCGGCCTGGTCGGCCTGCGCTTCCTGCCGCTGGCCGCATTGCCGCAGGTCGACTACCCGACCATCCAGGTGCAGACGCTCTACCCGGGCGGCAGCCCCGAGGTGATGAGCCGCACCGTCACCGCGCCGCTGGAGCGCCAGTTCGGCCAGATGTCCGGGCTCAACCGCATGAGCTCGACCAGCGCTGCCGGCGTGTCGATCGTCACGCTGCAGTTCGACCTGACCGAGACGCTCGACGTCGCCGAGCAGCAGGTGCAGGCCGCCATCAACGCGGGGAGTTCGCTGCTGCCGGCCGACCTGCCGGCACCGCCCGTCTATGCCAAGGTCAACCCGGCCGATTCGCCCATCCTCACGCTCGCGGTGAGTTCCGAGACGATGCCGCTGACCGAGGTGCAGAACCTGGTGAACACGCGCATTGCCCAGAAGATGAGCCAGGTCAGCGGGGTCGGGCTGGTCACGCTGTCGGGCGGGCAGCGGCCGGCCGTGCGCATCCAGGCCGACACCAATGCGCTCGCCTCCGTCGGCATCGGCCTGGACACGCTGCGCAGCGCCATCACCGCGGCCAATGCCAACAGTGCCAAGGGTGGCTTCGATGGCCCCAAGCGCTCGTACACCATCAATTCGAACGACCAGCTGGTTACCGCAGCCGACTACAAGAACCTGATCGTCGCGTGGAAGAACGGCGCGCCGGTGCGCATGACCGACGTGGCGCGTGTGGTCGACGGCGCGGAGAACACGCAGCTCGGCGCCTGGGCGGCGCTGAAGGGTGACGAGGCGAACGCCGAAGGCACGCTACGGCCTGCCGTCATCCTCAACGTGCAGCGCCAGCCGGGCGCCAACGTGATCGCCACGGTCGATGCCATCCGCAAGCAGCTGCCCGAGCTGGAGGCCTCGCTGCCCGGCGCCGTGCGGGTGGAGATCCTGTCGGATCGCACCACCGGCATCCGGGCGTCCGTGTACCACGTGCAGCTCGAGCTCATCCTGGCCGTCGTGCTGGTCGTGCTGGTGATCTTCTTCTTCCTGCACAACGTTCGGGCCACCATCATCGCCAGCATCGCCGTGCCGATCTCGCTCATCGGCAGCTGCGGGCTGATGTACCTGCTGGGCTATTCGCTCAACAACCTGAGCCTGATGGCGCTGACCATCGCGACCGGCTTCGTCGTCGACGACGCGATCGTGATGATCGAGAACATCGCGCGCTACCTGGAGGAGGGCGAGAAGCCCTTCGCCGCCGCGCTCAAGGGTGCGACGCAGATCGGCTTCACGATCATCTCGCTGACCGTCTCGCTCATCGCCGTGCTGATCCCGCTGCTCTTCATGAGCGACGTGGTGGGCCGGCTGTTCCGCGAATTTGCCGTCACGCTGTCGATCACGATCCTGATCTCGGCGGTGGTCTCGCTCACGCTGGTGCCGATGATGTCGGCGCGCTGGCTCAAGCCCGAGGCGGCGCAGGGCGGCCGTTTCGGCCATGCCGTGCAGCGCTTCTTCGACCGCGTCATCGCACGCTACGACGTCTGGCTGCAATGGGTGCTGCGCCACCAGCCGCTGACGATGGTCGTCGCCGTGGGCACCATGGTGTTGACCGTGCTGCTCTACATCGCGATCCCCAAGGGCCTGTTCCCGACGCAGGACACCGGCCAGCTCAAGGGTCGCGTCGAGGCGGCCCAGGACGTGTCGTACCTGCGCATGGCCGAGATCCAGCAGGCGGCGGCCAACGCCATCCTGCGCGACCCCGACGTGCGCAGCGTGAGTTCGGTGGTGGGCGTCGATGCGGCGAACAACACCACGCTCAACACCGGCAGCGTGCTGGTCAACCTGCGGGAAGACCGCGGTGACCAGCAGGCCATCATGACGCGATTGAGCGAGCGCGTCAGCCATGACGTGGCCGGCGCCAAGCTCTATCTGCAGCCCACGCAGGATTTGACGATCGACGCCGAGACCGGCCCCACCGAGTTCCGCGTGTCGCTCGAAGGCGTCGACACCGCGGCGGTCAATGGCTGGGCGAAGAAGCTGGTCGACCGCCTCGCGAAGGAGCCGTTGGTGCGCAACGCGACCACCGATGCTGGCGCACAGGGCCTCGCGGCCTATGTCGACATCGACCGCAACACCGCGTCGCGCCTGTCCGTCACGGCCAGCTCGGTCGACGATGCGCTCTACAGCGCCTTCGGGCAGCGCATCGTCTCGACCATCTTCACCGAGACCAACCAGTACCGCGTGATCCTCGAAGCGCAGCGTGAAGGGCTTTCGTCGATCCAGGGTCTGGGCACGCTTCAGATGCGCACCGGTGCCGGCACGGCCACGCCGCTGTCGTCGTTCGCGACAGTGCGCGAGCAGCTCGCGCCGCTGCAGGTCACGCGCGTGGCGCAGTACCCGGCCGCCACGGTCGGCTTCGACACGGCGCCCGGCGTGGCGCTGGGCAAGTCGGTGTCGGCCATCCGCGCGGCGGCGCAGGAGATCGGCCTGCCGTCGAGCATCACGATGAACTTCCTGGGTGCCGCGGGCGCTTACGAGAAGTCGCTGTCCAACCAGCTGTGGCTCATCCTCGCGGCGGTGATCTGCGTGTACATCGTGCTGGGCGTGCTGTATGAGAGCTACGTGCATCCGCTGACGATCCTGTCGACGCTGCCCTCGGCCGGCGTCGGCGCGCTGTTGGCGCTGATGGTCACCGGCAACGACCTGGGCGTGATCGGCATCATCGGCATCATCCTGCTGATCGGCATCGTCAAGAAGAACGCGATCATGATGATCGACTTCGCCATCGATGCCGAGCGGCGCCAGGGCAAGTCGCCGCAGGAGGCGATCCACCAGGCCGCGCTGCTGCGCTTCCGCCCGATCCTGATGACCACGCTGGCCGCTCTCTTCGCCGCGGTGCCGCTGATGCTGGGCTGGGGCGAGGGCGCCGAGCTGCGCCGGCCGCTGGGCCTGGCGATCTTCGGCGGGCTGGTGCTGAGCCAGATGCTCACGCTGTTCACCACGCCGGTGATCTACCTGGCCTTCGACCGCGTGGGGCGGCGCTTCTCGCGCCGCCGTGACGGCGATGACCCCGAGGTCGCGACCGAGGCGCCATGACTCTGTCGAAGCCCTTCGTCGAGCGCCCGATCGCGACCGTCCTGCTGACGATCGGCATCGCGCTGGCCGGCATCATGGCCTTCTTCGTACTGCCGGTGTCGCCGCTGCCGCAGGTCGACTTCCCGACCATCTCGGTGTCGGCCAGCCTGCCGGGTGCGAGCCCGAGCACCATGGCATCGAGCGTGGCCACACCGTTGGAGCGGCGCCTGGGCGTGATCCCGGGCGTCAACGAACTCACGTCGAGCAGCTCCAACGGTTCGGCCCGGGTCACGTTGCAATTCGACCTGAGCCGCAACATCGACTCGGCCGCGCGCGAGGTGCAAGCGGCCATCAACGCGGCGCGCGCCGATTTGCCGTCGACGCTGCGCAGCAATCCGACCTACCGCAAGGCCAACCCGACGGCCGCGCCGGTGATCATCCTGACACTGACCTCGAAGACGCGCACGCCCGGGCAGATCTACGACGCGGTGTCGAACATCGTGAGCCAGCGCCTGTCGCAGGTCGAAGGCGTGGGCGACGTGGAGATCGGCGGCGGCTCGCTGCCGGCGGTGCGCATCGAACTGGAGCCGTTCTCGCTCAACCGCCTGGGCATCAGCACCGAGGACGTGCGCGCCGCCATCCAGGCCAACAATGCCAACCGCCCGAAGGGCACGATCGAGAGCGACGACCGGCGGCTGCAGGTGTACACGCCAGCACCCGGCCTGCGTGCGGCGGACTACCGCGACCTGGTGATCGCCTGGCGCAACAACGCGGCGGTGCGGCTGCGCGACGTGGCCGAGGTGATCGACAGCGTCGAAAACACGCGCACGGTGGGCCTGTTCAATGGGCAGCCGGCGGTGATCGTGCTGGTCACACAGCAGCCGGGCGCGAACATCATCGAGACGGTCGACGGTGTGCGCAACCTCATTCCCGAATTGCGCGCGCAGCTGCCGGCCGACATCGACGTGCAGGTGGCGTCCGACCGCACCAACTCGATCCGCTCGTCGCTGCACGAGGTCGAGCTGACGCTGGTCATCTCCGTGGTGCTCGTGGTGCTGGTGGTCGGCGTCTTCCTGCGCCGCGCGCGCGCCACCATCATCCCGGCGGTGGCGACCGTGGTGTCGCTGCTCGGCACCTTCGGCGTGATGCACCTGCTGGGCTTCTCGCTCAACAACCTGAGCCTGATGGCGCTGACGGTCGCCACCGGCTTCGTGGTCGACGATGCCATCGTGGTGCTGGAGAACACGCAGCGCCACATCGAGAACGGCATGGACCGCGTGTCGGCCGCGCTGCGCGGTGCGCGCGAGGTCGGCTTCACGGTGCTGTCGATCAGCCTGTCGCTGGTGGCGGTGTTCATCCCGCTGCTGTTCATGGGCGGGCAGGTGGGTCGGCTGTTCCGCGAGTTCGCGGTCACGCTGTCGGCGTCGGTGCTGATCTCGCTGGTGATCTCGCTGACCACCACGCCGATGATGTGCGCGATGCTGCTGCGCGCCGAGAGCTACTACGCGCGCAAGCCGCCGGGCCGCATCAGCGGGCCTTTCATGCGCTGGACCGAGCGCCTGTGGCAGTGGAGCCTGCGCGTGTACGGCCACAGCCTCGACTGGGCGCTGTCGGCCAAGCTGGTGGTGGTGGCGGTGCTGCTGGCCGTGATTGCACTCAATGTGTACCTCTTCGTCGCGGTGCCCAAGGGCTACTTCCCGCAGCAGGACAACGGGCAGCTCAACGCCGGGCTGCGCGCCGACCAGAGCATCTCGTCGGTGGCGCTCACCGCCAAGCTGAAGGAGGCGGTCGACATCATCAACGCCGACCCGGCGGTCGACACGGTGGTGGGCTTCGCGGGCGGCTCGCGTGCGGGCGGCGGCTTCATGTTCGTCAACCTCAAGCCGCTGGCCGAGCGCAAGGTCAAGACCCAGGTGGTGATCGACCGGCTGCGCCCCAAGCTCAACCAACTCACTGGCCTGCGTGTGTTCCTCGGCCCGGTGCAGGACCTGCGCATGGGCGGGCGGCAGAGCAATTCGGCCTACCAGTACACGCTCAAGAGCGACAGCCTGAGCGACCTGCGCACCTGGTCGAACAAGCTGGCCGAGCGGCTCAAGGAGATTCCGCAGCTGACCGACGTCGACGGCGAATCGTCGGACAACGGCGTCGAGACCTTCGTCGAGGTCGACCGCGATGCGGCGACGCGACTGGGGGTGACCTCGAGCGCGGTCGACAACGCGCTCTACAACGCCTACGGACAGCGCTCGGTGGCGACCATCTACAACGATCTCAACCAGTACTCGGTGATCATGGAATGGGCGCCGCGCTTCCAGCCCGCGCCGATCGTGCTGAAGGACCTGTACGTGCCGTCGACGCTCACCGCGACGACGACCGACAGCGGCGCCACCACCGTGAGTTCTCTGCAGAACACCACCGACGCCTCCACCGGTACGTCGACCACCACCTCGGCCAACCCCGGGGCGCGCAACTCGTCGGCCGGCCAGGCCCTGGCGTCGAGCACGACCAACATGGTGCCGCTGGCGGCCTTCGCGAAGCTCAGCGAGCGCGCGGTGCCCAGTTCCATCAGCCATGAGGACACCGAGTTGTCGAGCACCGTGTCGTTCAGCCTGGCCGACGGCGTGACGCTGGCCGAGGGTCAGCGCCTGGTGAAGCAGGCCGAGAACGACATCGCCATGCCGATCAACGTGCGCGGCAGCTTCTCTGGCACGGCGCGCGCGGCGGAGCAGTCGAACGCGCAGCAGATGATGCTGATCATCGCGGCCATCGTCGTGATCTACATCGTGCTGGGCATCCTGTACGAGAGCCTGATCCACCCGATCACGGTGCTGACCACGCTGCCCTCGGCCGGCGTGGGCGCGGTGCTGGCGCTGCTGCTGTTCCGCATGGAGCTGTCGATCATCGCGTTGATCGGGCTCTTCCTGCTGATCGGCATCGTCAAGAAGAACGCCATCATGATCATCGACTTCGCGCTGGAGGCCGAACGCTCGCGCGGGCTCTCGGCCACCGAGGCGGTGCGCGAGGCCTGCATGCTGCGCTTCCGCCCGATCCTGATGACCACGCTGGCGGCCATCCTCGGCGCGCTGCCGCTGGCCATCGGCTTCGGCCAGGGGGCAGAGCTGCGCCAGCCGCTGGGCGTGGCGATCATCGGCGGGCTGATCGCCAGCCAGATGCTGACGCTGCTGACGACGCCGGTGGTCTACGTGTTGATGGACAAGCTGCGCCGGCCTTCATCCAACGAAAAACACCTGGCCCGTAGCGACGACGCCGAAGGCGGCGCCGCGGCAGCCTGAACCCCACCCGAAGAAGACAAGCCATGCGTTCCCGATCGTCCTTCCTGCCCACTCTGATGGCACTGGCCGCCGCCGCCTCGCTCACCGCCTGCGCGGTGGGGCCGGCGTACGAGCGCCCGATCGTCGTGTCGCCCGGTGCCTGGAAGGAGGCGCCCGCTGCGGAGGGCTGGCTGCCGGCCGCACCGGCCGATGCCTTCGAGCGCGGCCCGTGGTGGCAGCTCTTCGGCGACGCAGGGCTCAATGCCCTGGTCGAGCGCGTACAGGTGTCCAACCAGAACATTGCGATCGCGGTGGCGAACTACGCGCAGGCCCAGGCGCTGGTGCGCGAGGCGCGTGCGTCGTTGTTCCCGACGGTGTCGCTCTCGGGCAGCGCCAGTCGCAGCGGCACGCGCGGCGCCGGCAATGCGAGCGGCAGCGCCAGCGCCACGCTGGGAGCCGACTGGGCGCCCGACCTGTGGGGCAAGCTGCGCGAGAACGTCAGCAGTGCGCAAGCCCAGGCACAGGCGAGCGAGGCCGACCTGGCGGCCGCGCGACTGTCGGCGCAGGGCGAAGTTGCGTCCAACTACTTCTCGCTGCGTGAGGCCGATGCAGAACTTGCATTGCTGGCGGAGACGCTCGAAGGCTACGAGCGTTCGTACACCATCACACGCAACCGCTACGAGGCCGGCATCGCCGCGCAGAGCGACGTGCTGCAGGCGCAGACGCAACTGGTCAACACGCGCGCCGACCGCGTTGCGCTGCAGCGCACGCGCGACACCTACGAGCACGCCATCGCCGTGCTGATCGGCGTCGCGCCGGCCGACTTCCAGCTCCCGGTCGAGACCGCGTGGACACCCGTCGTGCCCGCGGTGCCGCTGGGCGTGCCGTCGACGCTGCTGCAGCGCCGGCCCGACATCGCATCGGCCGAGCGTGCCGTGGCCAAGGCCAATGCGCAGATCGGCATCGCACGCTCGGCGTACTACCCCAGCTTCAGCCTGAGCGCGTCGCTCGGGCGTTCGTCCAGCCGCGTGTCCGACCTGTTCAGCGCATCGAACACGCTGTGGTCCTTCGGCCTCTCGGCGGCACAGGTGCTGTTCGACGCGGGCGCCATCGCTGCGCAGGTCGATGCGGCCAAGGCCTCGTATGACGCGCAGGTGGCGAGTTACCGGCAGACCGTGCTGACGGCCTTCCAGGGCGTCGAAGACCAGCTCACCGCCACCGCCAGCCTGGCCTCGCAGGAGGCCTTGCGCCGCGAGGCCTCGGCTGCGGCGGACCGCACCGAGCAGCAGATCCTCAACCGGTACCGTGCAGGCCAGGTGAGCTACACCGAGGTGGTCACGGCGCAGGCCTCGGCGTTGAGCGCGCGACGGACGGTGTTGCAGTTGCTGGTCAATCGCCAGACCGCTGCGGTGGGGCTGATCCAGGGCCTGGGCGGCGGCTGGCAGGCGACGAATTAGGGGTTAGCACCGTCACGCCTCTGGCGGGGCTGTGTCCATAATGTAGATGGTCATCCACATTATGGACAGTCAAATGCCCGTCGACTCTCACGATCCGAATCCCAAGACCCCGTACCAGTACCCGAACCCGCCGGACGCGCTGCCGGAAATCGTGGTGCAGCACGCCATCCCGACCGACGAGCGGCTGTGGGTGCCGCAGGCCGAGAACGTGTGGTTCCGCCCGCTGTGCCTGAACGCCAGCCAGGGCTATTGGATGAATTTGCTGCGTGTGCGCAAGTCCGGCGTGCTGAGCCGGCACCGCCATCCGCAGGCGGTGCACGGCTTCGTGCTGAAGGGCCGCTGGCGCTACCTCGAACACGACTGGGAAGCGACCGAAGGCAGCTACGTTTTCGAGCCGCCGGGCGAGACGCACACGCTGTACGTGCCCGAAGACGTGGAGGAAATGATCACGTACTTCCAGGTCAACGGTGTCATGTACTACACCGACCCCTGGGGCAAGGGCATGGGCTACGAAGACGTCTTCACCAAGATCGACATGTGCCGCAAGCACTTCGAGGCGGTGGGCCTGGGTGCGGACTTCACCAAGCAGTTCATCCGATGAGCGCATCGGGTTACGCGACCGCGCGTTACGACTTCGCCGGCAGCGTCGCGATCGTCACCGGCGGCGCGAGCGGCATCGGCGCCGAGGTGGCCCGCCAGCTCCACGAGAGCGGCGCCCGCGTCGCGATCTGGGACATGGCGGAGCAGGCCGCGAGCGACGATGCCTGGCAGGTCGACGTGACCGATCTCGCCGCCGTCGAATTGGCCGCGCAGGAAGTGATGGCGCGCTACGGCCGTATCGACTTTGTGGTGAACAGCGCGGGCTTCGCCGGGCCAACCCTGCCGCTCGACCAGTACGACCCCGTGATGTGGCGGCGCATCGTCGACGTGAACCTCGTCGGCACCTTCAACGTCTGCCGCGCCGTGGTCCCGCACCTGCGCGCCACGGGGGGCGGTCGCATCGTCAACATCGCCTCGCTCGCCGGCAAGGAGGGCACGCCCAACGCGTCGGCTTACAGCGCGGCGAAAGCGGGCGTGCTGGCGCTGACCAAGTCGCTCGGCAAGGAACTGGCGACCACCGGCATCCTGGTGAATGCCATCGCGCCGGCGGCCGTGCGCACGCCGATCCTCGCGCAGATGTCCATTGCGCATGTGCAGAACATGATCGACAAGAGCCCGATGAAGCGACTTGGCGAGACCGCCGAGGTGGCCGAGATGGTGGCCTGGCTGTGCTCGGGCTCCTGCACCTTCAACACCGGCTCGGTGTTCGACCTCTCCGGTGGTCGCGCGAGCTATTGATGCCACACGACGAATGACCTACCAGCCAGATCTTTTCAAGGGCAAGCGCGCGCTCGTATCGGGCGCGACGCAGGGCATTGGCGCCATCATCGCCAACCATCTGGCCGCGCTGGGCGCGCAGGTGACGGCCATCGGCCTGGGCAACGGCGACGGCACGCTCGATGCGGCGGTCGAGGTGAAGCAGGCCGACGTGACCTCGGCCGAGAGCGTCGACGCGGCGCTCGCGCCCATCGACCGGCTCGACATCGTCTTCAACTGCGCGGGCATCATCCAGCGCGGCGCGGAGCACGACCTGGCCGTCTTCGAGAAGGTGCTGGCCGTCAACCTCACCGGCACGATGCGCGTGTGCGGCGCGACGCGCGAGCGGTTGAAGGCCAGCGGCGGTTGCATCGTCAACACCGCCTCGATGCTGAGCTTCTTCGGCGGCGGCCTGGTGCCGGGCTACGCGGCCAGCAAGGGCGGCGTGGCACAGCTCACCAAGTCGCTGGCCATCGCCTACGCGGCCGACGGCATCCGCGTGAACGCGGTGGCGCCGGGCTGGATCGCCACGCCGCTGACCAAGGCGCTGCAGGACGACCCGGCCCGCGCGGGCCCGATCCTCGCGCGCACGCCGCTCGGCCGCTGGGGCACGCCCGACGACGTGGCACGCGCCGCGATGTTCCTGTGCACGCCGGCGGCATCGTTCATGACGGGCGTGATCCTGCCGGTCGACGGCGGCTACATGGTGGCCTGATGGCAGCGCCCGGGCCATCCGCCGTGGCTGCGCAGGTCGCCGGCACCGCATCCTTTTCGAAGTTCATGCATGTGCTACAGCTGGTGGCCGATGCCGAGGCGCCGATGAACGTCGGCGCGCTGATGCGCGCGAGCGGCTATCCGCGGCCGACGGTGCATCGCATCGTCGCCGCGCTCATCGCCGAGCGGCTGCTGGTGGAAAGCGCGCACGGCGCCACGCTGGCGCTCGGCCCGCGGCTGATCCAGCTGGCGAGCCGCAGTTGGGGTCGGTCGGAGCTGCGGCTGGCGGCCGTCGACGAACTCAAGCGCCTGCGTGACCTCACCGGCGAGACGGTGCATCTGGCCGTGCCCAACGGCAACAGCATGGTCTACATCGAGAAGCTCGAAAGCCCGAGCGCCGTGCGCATGACATCGCGCATCGGCACCAGCGTGTCTCTGCATGCCACGGCGGTGGGCAAGGCCTACATGGCGGCGCTCGACGAGGCGGCGCTCGCCCCCTTGCTCGCGGGCCTGCCGATGCCGCGCTACACCGCCAACACCACGGCCGACATCGGCGCGCTGCAGGCGCAGATCGCGCAGACGCGTGCGCGCGGCTGGTCGGTCGACAACGAAGAGAACGAGCCGGGCATCTTCTGCTTCGGCGCTGCGATCCGCGGCACGGAGGGCGTGCCGGTGGCGGCGATCAGTGTGAGCACGCTGGTGTTCCGGCAGAAGGACAATCCCGAGCAGGCCTACGTCGCGCCGCTGCTGGCGGCCTGCCGTGAGATTTCCGAGCGCATCGCGCAGACGCCCGCGCTGTCGATGGCCGACATCCTCTGACCCCATCCTTCACCATGACCCGCATCGCCCTGATCCACGCACTCGCCCATTCCGTCGACCCGATCAACACCGCCTTCGTGCGCGACTGGCCGCAAGCCGAGCGCATGAACCTGCTGGACGACAGCCTGTCGGCCGACCTGGCACGCGGTGGGCAGGGGCTGGATGCCACGATGCACGAGCGCTTCCAACGGCTGGCGCAGTACGCCGTCGACACCGGTGCGCAGGGCATCCTCTTTACCTGCTCGGCCTTCGGGCCGTGCATCGAGGCGGTGGCGCGGCGGCATGCACCGATGCCGGTGCTCAAGCCCAACGAGGCGATGATCGCCGAGGCGGTGGCCGGCAGCGGCAGGCTGGGGCTCATCTCGACCTTCGCGCCGACGCTCGTGTCGATGCCGCCGGAATTTCCTGAAGGCGTCGTGCTCGAGACGGCGCTGGCCGAAGGCGCACTCGACGCATTGAACCGCGGCGATGGTGCCACGCATGACGCACTGATCGCCGAGCAGGCCGTGGCCTTGAAGGCGCGGGGCTGCGAACGCATCGCGCTGGCGCAGTTCAGCATGGCGCGTGCGCGCCCGGCCTGCGAGGCG
>CALRYR010000045.1:0-14007 GCA_943372425.1 Variovorax sp. YR752
GCGAGGAGCAGCAGCGAAGTCCGAAGGACCGCAGTCGTCTGCCGCCCACAGGCCTACCGCCCGCCGACGCCCCCTCCACAACACCTCATTTTTTCGCCATCCCCCGCCCCGCATGCCGCTGCATCATCGCCACGAACGCTTCAGCCGCCGGTGACAAAGCCATCCCCCGCCGCTGATACACATAGAACTGCCGCCGAATCTCCGGCCCGCGCAGCGGCACGAAGCGCACCTTGAAGTTGTCCGCGAACATGCGCGCGTAGTCGGGCACCGCGGCCAGCCCGGAGCCCACGCCGACCATGGCGAGTGCGGTCGTCAGATAGCCGACTTCGACTGCCGTCTGCATCGACAGCGAAGCGTCGTGCGACTGCAGGATGCGTTCAAGCTGGCGATTGAACTCGCTCGAATAGATCACCCATCGCTCGTCACGCAGCTCGTCCCACGAGACGCCGCGTCGCCCGGCCAGCGGGTGCGTCGCGGGGCAGACCATGCGGATCGGGACGTCCATGAGAAAGCTGCGCGTCACGTCCTCGCCCACGGTGCGCTCGGGGCCGACGCCGATCTCGGCCTCACCGCGGCGCACCACGCCCACCACGTCGTCGGTGGTCGCGTCGGTCACGCGCAGGCCGATGTCGGGGTGCAGTGCCGCGAATTCGCCCAGCACTGTTGCGATCCAGGTGCAGCCCAGCATCTGCGGCGCGACGACGCGCAGCAGCCCGGTGCGCAGCGAGCGCAGGTCCGACGCGCCTTCGACCACCTGGTTGACATCGTCGAGGATGCGGCGCGCCAGCGGCAGCAGCTGTCGACCCGCTTCCGTGAGCGTGACCGCCGCGCCGCGGTCGAACAGGGTCACGCCCAAGGCCTCTTCCAGCTGCTGCACCAGCATGCTGACGGCCGACTGCGTGAGGTTCACCTGCTTGGCCCCCGCGGTGAAGCTGCCGGCGCGCGCTACGGCAGAAAAGGCGCGCATCTGACGGAAGCTGATGTTCATGGCTGCACCACAGTGGGACGGTCGAGGAAGGGCATGGCGGTCGATTATCAGAAAGTCTGATCCACACATCAAAAGAATTGGCTTGATTGATGACGCCGCCGCTTCCCAGAATGCGCCGCATGCACATCGCCGTCATCGGAACCGGCATCGTGGGCGTCTGCACCGCAGCATGGCTGCAGCGCGACGGTCACCAGGTCACCTTCATCGATCCCCTCGAACCGGGCGAAGCCTGCTCGTTCGGCAATGCGGGGTCGCTGTCGCCCAGCGCCTGCCTGCCCGTGGGCATGCCCGGCATGTGGAAGCGCGTGCCGCGCTGGCTGCTCGACCCGCTGGGGCCGCTCACCGTCCGCTGGCGCTATGCGCCGGCCGTGTTGCCCTGGCTGGTGCGCATGCTGCAGCACTCGACCCGCGAGGAGGTCACGCGCATCGCGACGGCACTGCGCACGTTGCTCGAACCCATCTTCGACTGCTACGACCCGCTGCTGGAGCACGCAGAAGCGCAATCGCTGGTGCGCCGCAGCGGTTGCCTCTACGTCTATTCGTCGCGCGAAGCGGCCGCGCAGTGGCAGTGGGGCATGAACCTGCGCCGCTCGCTCGGCGTGAAGCTGGTCGACGTCGAGCGCGACGAGCTCGAGGCGCTGGAGCCCGACCTGAAGGGCCGCTTCCGCTTCGGCCTGCTGGCGCCGGACAACGGCTCGACGGCCGACCCGTCGGCGCTGGTGAAGGCGCTGCATGCGCGCTGCATGGTCGATGGTGCCAAGCAGAACGGGCAGAGCGTCATCGGCTTCGAGCGCCAGGGCGCTCGGGTGACCGGCGTGAAGCTCGATTCGGGCACGGCGCTGGCCGTCGATGGCGTGGTCGTTGCCGCCGGCGCCTGGTCGGCACCGCTGGCGGCGGAACTGGGCGAGCGCGTTCCGCTCGAAACGCAGCGCGGGTACCACGTCACCGTGCGCAGCTCGAACCTTGCCCTGCGCCACACCGTGATGGCCGTCGAACACAACCTGATGGTCAACCCGATGGCGATGGGCCTGCGCCTCGCGGGCACGGTCGAATTCGCCGGCCTGCAGGCGCCGCCCAACTACGAACGCGCCGACGCGCTGCTGCAGCAGGGCCGCCACCTGTTCCCGCACCTCGACACCGCCGAGATCACGCGCTGGATGGGCCACCGCCCCTGCATGCCCGACAGCCTGCCCGTGGTCGGCCGCACGCGCGGTGCCGACAACGCCTGGCTGGCCTTCGGCCACGGCCACATGGGCATGTGCATGGGCGCCAGCACCGGCCGCGAGATCGCCCACATGGTGGCCGGCCGCGCACCGCAGGTCGACCTGACGCCGTTCCGGCCCGATCGTTTCTAATGGCTGGGCCCGACACGTCACGCTGGGCCATCGGGGTCGACATGGGCGGCACCTTCATCGACGCCGTCGCGGTCGCCGACGACGGCCGCCTGGTGAGCCTGAAGCATCCGCGCGAGGCGGGCAGGCTGGCCGAGCCCGTGCTGGCCGCCATCGACCGCCTCTGCGCCGAGATCGGCATTTCGCCGCCGCAGGTGGCCCGCATCGTGCACGGCTCCACCGTGGTCACGAATCTGCTGCTCGAACAGAACGCCCCGCCGGTCGCGGTGCTGACGACCGCTGGCATGGGCGACGTGCTGGCGCTCGGGCGCCAGGAGCGGCGCGAACTCTATCTGCCGGTCATCGCGAAGCCGACGCCGGACGAGCGCCTCTTCTCCGCGCACCTGCGCTTCGAGATCGCGGGGCGCATCGACGCGCAAGGCCGCGAGACGGCGCCGCTCGCGCTCGATGACTTCGACCGCATCGTCGATGCCATCGCGCAGTCTGGCGTGCGTGCCGTGGCCGTGTGCCTGCTCTTCGCGCACCGCAACCCGGAGCACGAACGGCAGTTGCGCGACGTGCTCGCCGCGCGCCTGCCGGATCTGATGGTGTCGCTGTCGAGCGAGGTGGACCCGAAGCCGCGCGAGTTCGAACGCTTTCTCACCACCGCGCTCGACGCCTACGCCAAGCCGATGGTGGCCGACTACCTGCGCGAACTGGCCAGCGAGCTGACGGCGCGCGGCCTGCCCGAACCCTTCCTCATGCGTTCCGAAGGCGGCACCGGCGCCTGGCGCGACGTGGCCGTGCGGCCGGTGGGCTTGGCGATGTCGGGGCCGTGCGCGGCGCTCGAAGGCGTGGCCGCGAGCCTGGGCGGGCGCGCTGGTGCACCGGCCGTGGTCATGGCCATCGACGTCGGCGGCACCAGCACCGACATCGGCATCGTCGAGCACGGCCGGCCGGCCTTCGGCGATGCGCTGCAGGTCGGCGATCTGAGCCTGCGGCTGCGCTGCGCCGATGTCGAATCGCTCTCGGTCGGCGGCGGCAGCGTGGTGCGCGCGTTGCCGGGTGGCGCGCTGCGGCTCGGCCCACGATCTCAGGGCGCGTGGCCCGGCCCGGCGGCCTACGGCCAGGGTGGTGATCGCGCGACGCTGACCGACGCCCTGTGCGTGCTCGGTCGCCTTCCGGCGCAACTCGCCGGCGGTGTGTCGCTCGACCGCGCCGCGGCCGAGGCCGCGTTGCAGCGCGATGCCGCTGGGCCGTTGGCCATCGCCGTGAAGGACGCAGCCCAGGCCATCGTCCGCACCGCCGCATCGGCGATGGCTGAGGCATTGAAGATGCGCAGCTTCCAGCGCGGGCTCGACCCGGCCGACAGCATGCTCGTGGCCGCCGGTGGCGGTGGCGCGCAGCACGCCGCCGAAGTCGCCGACCTGGCCGGCATGACGCAAGTGCGCGTGCTGCCGCAGGCCGGCGTGATAGCCGCACTCGGCATGCTGTGCGCCGCGCCGACGCGGACGATCGAACAGGCCATGGATGTGCTGCTGGAGGACGACCAGCTGCAGGCCCTTCGCACGCAGGCCGACGCGCAAGGTGATGCCACGCACTGGCAGCTCGCGTTGTGCCACGCCGGGCAGGAATTCGCCATCGACGTGCCGTGGTCGCCGGACACCGACACGGTCGATGCGCTCGCCGAGCGCTTCGAGCAACGTCATGCGCAACTGCGCGGCAACGTGCCGGTGCGGCAGGCGCTGCAAGTGCGCCAGATGCGCACCGTGTTCGAAGCGGCGCTGCCGCAGCCCGCACCGTTCACCGTGCCCGCATCGGAAGCGGCCACAAGCGCTTGGGCCGGCCTGCCACCGTCCGGCGATGGGCCGGCTTCGCTCTTCGCCGCGCTCACCACCGTGTGGGTGCCCGAAGGCTGGTGCTGGCAGCGCCTGCCCGATGATTCGTTGCTGCTCGAACGCAGCGAGAAGGCGGGCGCATGACCGACACGACCATCACCGCCCGCATGGAGCCGCTGCGCCTCGCGCTGCAGGGCGCCGTCGACCGCATGCAGACCGGCATGATGCGCGCCGCCTATTCGTCCATCGCCCGCGAGGGCGGCGACTGCGCGGCGGCGCTGTTCCTGCCCGACGGCCGGCTGATGGCGCAGGCGCGCTCGCTGCCGCTGCTGCTCGGCTCGCTGATCCCCGCGGTCGGCGGCGTGCTCGCGCGCTTTCCGGCTGCGTCGATGCGCGAGGGCGAGGGCTACCTGATGAACGACCCGTGGTCCGGCGGCACGCACCTGCCCGACCTCGTGGTGGTGCGTCCGGTGCTGCTCGGCGAAACGGTCATCGCCGTGGCCGCGACCTGCCTGCACCACCAGGACGTGGGCGGCATGACGCCGGGCTCCATCCCGCCCAACGCCACCGAGATCTATCAGGAGGGCCTGCGCATGCCGCCGCTGCGCTGGCGCACGGCCGATGGCATCGACGCCAACGTGCAGACCATCCTCGACGCCAACAGCCGCACGCCGGTCAACCTGCGCGGCGACCTGGCGGCGCAGTGGTCGGCGGTGAGCCTCGGCGCGCGCGAACTCGCGCCACTGGCCGAGCGCACCGGCGATGTGTTCCTGCCGGTATGCAACGCGCTCATCGCGCAGGCCGAGCAGATGACGCGCGCCGCGCTGCGCGACGCACCCGACGGCGACTGGACCTGGCAGGACCAGCTCGACGGCGACGGCATCAGCGACGACCCGGTACACATCGCGGTGCGCATCCGCAAGACCGGCGATGCCATCGACATCGACTTCGCCGGCAGCTCGCCGCAGGTGCGCGGGCCGGTCAACGCCTCGCCCGGCAGCGTGCTGTCGGCGGCGCTTTTCTTCATGCGCACGCTGGCGCCCGACGCGCCGAACAACGCTGGCTGCCTGGCGCCGCTGACCCTGCACCTGCCATCCGGCAGCGTGCTGAACCCCGACTTGCCCGCCGCGGTGAACGCGCGCACGGCCACCGTGAAGATGGCCTGCAACGCGATGCTCGGCGCCTGGTCGCAGGCGGCCGCGGGCGTGTCCGTCGCACCGCATGCGGGCGTCGCGACCGTGATGTCGATGAGCGGCACGCGCGACGACGGCCGGCGATGGATGCTCACCGAGATCATCGCCAGCGGTGCCGGCGCGAGTGCGCTGGGCGCCGGCACGCCGGGCGTGTCGACCGACATCGGCAACGCGCGCAACACGCCGGTCGAGGTGATCGAGAGCGAGGCGCCGCTGCAGGTCGAGTGCTACGCCATCCGCCAAGGCTCGGGCGGCGCGGGGCTGCATGCGGGCGGCGACGGCGTGCGCCGCGTGTACCGCCTGCTCGAAGGCCGCGCGTCGCTGTCGTACCGCGGCGAGCGACACGTGTCGCAGGCGCGCGGCGCGCAAGGCGGCGGCGCGGGCGCGTCGTCGGCCGCCCGCATCGAGCGCGTGAATGGAGACGTGGAGACGCTGGGCGCCCGCGCCCGGACCGAATGGCAGGCCGGCGACCGTCTCGTGATCGAGACGGCCGGCGGCGGCGGCTGGGGCGCGCTCGACGCCGCCACCGCGAAAGAATCCAAGCAACGAACCCTGGAGTGAATCGATGAAACGCAGCCCTCTTCTTGTCCGCACCGCTCGCCGTGTCGCCCTCGGTGGCGCCCTGGCGCTGGCCGCCACTGCGCTGCTGCCGTCGCTGGCCTATGCGCAGAGCTTTCCGACCAAGCCGATCCGCATCGTCGTGCCCTTCCCGCCGGGCGGCAGCACCGACCTGCTGGCGCGCCGCATCGGCGAGAAGCTGGCCGCGGTGTGGGGTCAGCCGGTGGTGGTCGACAACCGCGCCGGTGCCGGTGGCACCCTGGGCGCCGACTACGTCGCCAAGTCGGCGCCCGATGGCTACACGCTGCTCATGGGCGTGACCGGCAGCAACGCGATCGCCAACGCGCTGTACCCCAAGCTGCCCTACGACGTGGTCAAGGACTTCGCGCCGGTGTCGCTCGTGGTCTCGTCGCCGCTGGTGCTGGTGCGCAACCCCAACTTCGCGCCGAAGACGGTGCAGGAACTGGTGGCCGCAGCCAAGGCCAAGCCGGGCTCGATCAGCTACGGCTCGCCGGGCAATGGCACGTCGATGCACCTGACCGGCGAGATGTTCAAGCTGTCGGCCAAGGTGTCGATGCTGCACATCCCTTACCGCGGCAGTGCGGGTGCGCTGAGCGACCTGATGGGCGGGCAGATCGAGACGATGTTCGGCGACTTCCTGGTGGTGTGGCCGCAGTTGGAGTCGGGCAAGCTGCAGCCGATCGCGGTGACCTCGAAGACGCGCCACAAGATGCTGCCCAACGTGCCGACCATCGCCGAGAGCGGCTACCCCGGCTTCGAGGCGCTGTCGTGGCAGGGGCTGTTCGCGCCGGCCGCCACGCCGCCGGCGATCGTCGAGCAACTGAACCGCGAAGTGAACAAGGCGCTGGCCAGCGCCGACATCCAGGAATACTTCGGCTCGCGCGGCTTCACGCTGGGCGGCAGCAGCGCCAGCGAGTTCAAGGCTTTCGTGAAGGTCGAGGCTGACAAGTGGGCCAAGATCGTCCAGGCCTCCGGCGCCAAGGCCGACTGAGCGACGCATGGGCAACATCGCGCACATCGGGCCGCCGGTGGTCCGCGCGGGGAAGACGCAACCGATCTCACCGGCCGTGGTGGCCGAAGGGGCGCTGGTCTTTGTGTCGGGGCAGGTGCCGATGCGCGAGGGGAAGCCCGCGGCGCCCGACATCGCGGGTCAGACGCATGTGGCGCTCGACATGGTCGAAGCCATCCTCGTGCGCGCCGGTTGCACGCTGGCCGATGTGGTGAAGACGACGGTGTGGCTGGTCGATGCCGCCGATTACCCGGCCTTCAATGCGGCATGGGGCGAGCGCTTTGCACCAGAGACGGCACCGGCGCGATCGACCGTGATTTCGGGGTTGATCGCGCCGGTGCTGGTGGAGATCGAAGCGGTCGCTGTGCGCCGCTGAAGTCGTCGTGGCGTCGTGCGTTGGCGCGGGCCGCGGGCGACGGGTGACCCCTTCCGCTCATGTCCCCCGCCTTCGGCTCCTCCTTTACTTCGCTGCAGGGGTCACCCATCACCCGCTGCCTGGGACGCGCTGTGTCGTTCAGCGGTCGAACCACGGCCGCGTCCAGGCGCATGCCGGTGGGGTGTACTGCGCAGTGAGGTTAAGGAGGAGGCCGCAGGCCGGGGGACACGAACGAAGCAGTGCACCCCGCCGGCATGTGCCCACTACGACGCATCCAGGTCCGAATCAGAACGTCGCGGGCCGCCACTTCAACAGCCGCTTCTCCACCCGGCTGAGCAGGAAGTCCGCAGCCAGCGCCACGACAGCCAGCACGATCATCGCGGCGAACACACCACTGGCGTTGAACGCACCTTGTGCCGTCGAGATCAGCAGCCCGATGCCTTCCTTGGCGCCGAGGAATTCACCGACCACCGCACCGACCAGTGCGAAGCCGAAGCTCACGTGCAGGCTCGCCAGAATCCAGGACATCGCCGAGGGGATGACCACGGCCATGGTCAGCTGCCGCGGCGACGCGCCGAGGATCTGCGCATTGGCGATCATGTACTTGTCGGCTTCGCGCACGCCCTGGAAGGCATTGCCGAAGACCACGAAGAACACCATCACCACCGCCAGCGCCACCTTCGACGCCATGCCGAGGCCCAGCGCGATGACGAAGATCGAGCCGAGCACCACGCGCGGGATCGAGTTGGCGATCTGGATGTACAGGCTGAACACATCCGACAGCAGCTTGTTGCGTCCAAGCAGGATGCCGCAAACCACACCGGCCACCGAGCCGATCAGGAAGCCGATCACGGTTTCCTCCAGCGTCACGAGCACCTGCGTCCACAGCGGGCCCTGCGAGGTGCCGTCGCGCACCCATTCGACGATCTGCGCCCAGATCATCGACGGCATCGAATAGAAGAAGGGGTCGATCACCTTGGTGCGGGCCGCGAGCTCCCAGCCGCCGAGCACGATGACCAGCACGGCCAGGCGCAGACCGATGATCATGCTGCGCCGGCGGCGGATGGCGGCTTGGGCGATTTCGGATTCGCGCGCGAGTGCCTCGTCGCTGAGCGAGGCGGGCAGGGCCGCGGTGGTGGGGGACAGGGTGGACATGGCAGGGTTTCGTGGGGGCGTGTTCATTCGATGACGACCTCTTCGCGCAGGTCGTTCCAGATGTGCTTGGAAAGCTCGACGAACTTCGGGTCGTAGCGCACTTGGGACATCACGCGCGGGCGCGGCAGGTCGATCTCGTACACGCGCTTGAGCGTGCCGGGCCGTGCCGACAGCACGAACACGCGGTCGGCCAGCGCGATGGCTTCTTCCAGGTCGTGCGTGATGAAGACCACCGAGCCGCCGTTGCCCGACCACAGCTGCAGCAGCTCGTCCTGCATCAGCGTGCGGGTCTGCATGTCGAGCGCCGAGAAGGGCTCGTCCATCAGCAGGATCTCCGGGTCGTTGATGAAGGTCTGCGCCAGCGCCACGCGCTTGCGCATGCCGCCCGACAACTGGTGCGGGTAGTGCTTGCCGAACTTGCCCAGGCCCACGCGGTGGATCCATTCCTGCGCGAGTTCCATCGCCTCCTTCTTCGGCTTGCCGCGGAACAGCGGGCCGGCGGCCACGTTGTCCTCCACGCTGCGCCACGGGAACACGGCGTCGGCCTGGAAGACGAAGCCGATGCGCGGGTCGATGCCGGTCACGGGCTGGCCCATCACCTGCACCTCGCCCACGGTGGGCTTGAGCAGGCCGGTGATCATGTTCAGCGTGGTCGACTTGCCGCAGCCCGTCGGCCCGACGATGGCGATGAACTCGCCGCGGGCGACCGACATGCTGAAGTTGCGCAGCGCCACGGTGGCGTTGCCGTCTTGCGAGATGAAGCGCAGCGACACGTCGCGGAATTCGATGGCGGACGTGGTGGTCCGGCCGGCGGGGGCTCCGTTTCGCATGGTCACTTCGCCGCCGCGGCCAGGAAGGCGTTGCTGTAGGTCTTCGACAGGTCGATGTTCTTGCCCTTGATCGACGGCTTGTTGGCAGAGAGCACCTTCAGCACCGTCTCCGGGCCGCCGGCCGGCATCAGGCCGTCGGTGGTGAACATCGGCAGCGAGGCCTTCAGCGCCGCGACATACAGCGCCTTGTCGCTGCCGTAGTAGTCGCGCGGCACCTTCTCCGCGATGTCTTCGGCGCTGTGGGTGTGGATGTATTCCATGGTGCGGGCGAAGGCATGGGCCAGCTTGGCGGCCTCGGCCTTGTGGGCGTCGGCCCAGGCGTTCTGCACGTACAGGCTCGCGGCGGGGTACACACCGCCCAGCGCCTTCACCGTGTCGGGCTCCGTGCGCAGGTCGACCAGCACGCGAGCGTCGCCGGTCTTGAGCAGTTGCGACACCGTCGGCTCGGTCGTCATGCCGGCCTGGATGCGGTCCTGCTTGATGGCGGCGATGAAGGAATTTCCCGCGCCCACGGGCAGCAGCGAATAGTCCTTGGAGGCCACGCCGGCGCGGTCGGCCAGGTAGCGCGTGAGGAAGTCGGTGGACGAGCCGAGGCCGGTCACGCCCAGCGTCTTGCCGCCCTTGGCGTCGGCCATGCTCTTGAAGCCGGCGTCGGAGGCCTTGGTCGACACCATCTCGACCTCGCCCGGCACCTTGCAGAACACGGCGATGGCCTCGATCTCCTTGCCCTTGCTCTGCAGGTCGATGGTGTGGTCGTAGAAGCCGACCACGCCCTGCACCGCGCCGGCGATGAGCTGGTTCTCGGCGTCGACACCGGCCGGCTGCGATTGCAGCTCGACATTCAGGCCCTCGTCCTTGAAGTAGCCCAGCGCCTCGGTGAGCTTGGCCGGCAGGTAGATGATCTTGTTGATGCCACCGACCATGATGGTGATCGGCGCGTCTGCCGCCTGCGCGAAGGGCGAGGCGGCCGCCAGGGCGGTGCAGAGGGCGGTGGCGAGCAGGGTGCGGCGTGAAGCGGACATGGTCTCGGGTCTCCAGAGGTGATGGCCCAGTCTAGAAATCGCGATCCTTCGGCCAGCTTTCGCTGCCGGCCGAAAATCCTCATGGTTATCCCTAGGCAGGCCGCCTCCCTTGGCCTCTTCCTAGAATCCGCGCACCACCCGCCTGCCCGCCATGAAGCTCCTGCTCATCGAAGACAACCCGCAACTCGCCCATTGGCTGTCCAGCCTGCTGCGCGAGCAGGACTTCGTGGTCGATCATGTGGAAGACGGTGACGCGGCCGACCGCTTGCTGGTGCAGACCGGCTACGACGTGGTGCTGCTCGACCTCAACATTCCCCAGTTGTCGGGCAAGGCCGTGTTGCGCCGATTGCGCGAGCGCGGCGACACGGTGCCGGTGATCATCCTCACGGCCACCGCTTCGCTCGACCAGAAGGTGCTGTGCCTGGAGATCGGCGCCGACGACTATCTGGTCAAGCCGTTCGAGATCCGTGAACTGGTGGCGCGCATCAAGGTGCTGGTGCGCCGGCAGACGCCGGGCAAGGCCAACGACATCGCGTGCGGCGACCTGCACTACGACCTGCGCACGCGCCACTTCACACTGGCAGGCGAAGAACTCGCCCTGCCGCCGCGCGAGCGCACGCTGCTCGAGACGCTCATGCTCAAGGTCGGCAG
The DNA here is from genome assembly GCA_943372425.1 of Variovorax sp. YR752. Lineage (GTDB taxonomy): Bacteria > Pseudomonadota > Gammaproteobacteria > Burkholderiales > Burkholderiaceae_C > Variovorax. The sequence continues at coordinate 10,973 of CALRYR010000045.1, forward strand.
CACGGTGTCGAAGCAGGCGCTGATCGATGCGATGTTCGGGCTCGACGACGAGCCCAGCGCGGATGCGGTCGACATCTACATCCACCGCCTGCGCAAGAAGCTCGAAGCCAGCCAGGCGACCATCATCACGCTGCGTGGCGTGGGCTACCTGCTTCGCACGCGTCAGGAGGACTGAGGTGCTGGCCAGCCTGCGCTTCCGCCTGGCGCTGTGGCTGCTGCTGCCGCTGTCGCTCTTCGTCGCGGTCTGCGGCTACCTGGGTTGGCGCAACGCCGCCGCCGTGGCCGACTATGTGCAGGACCACGATCTGCTCGCCTCAGCCAAGGTGCTGTCGGACCGGCTGATCTGGGAGGGCGACAACGTGCAGGCCAGCGTGCCGCCGTCGGCGCTGAGCCTGTTCGTCTCGCCGGAACGCGACCGCGTGTTCCTGAGCGTGATCGGCGCGTCGGGCGAGTTGCTGGCCGGATCGCCCGGTTTTCCCATGCCCGAGGTGCGCCGGCCGCAGGGCGCCGACCGTGCGCAGTGGTACGACACGCGCTTCGAAGGCGTCGACCTGCGCGCCGTCGTCACGACCCGTTCGATGTTCGACGTGGCCGGCGCGCGCGAGATCACCATCGCCGTCGGCAAGACCACCGGCAGCCGCGACCACATGCTGCGCGCCCTGTGGTGGCCATCGGTCGACTACCTGCTGATCGCGCTGGTGCTGGCGGTGGTGCTGACCACCGTGGCGCTGACGCTGGAGCTGCGCCCGGTGGTGCGGCTGAGCAAGCAGCTGGCGCAGCGCGATCCGATGCACCTCGACCTGGTCGTGGACACGCGTGCGCTGCACGCCGAGTTGCGGCCGATCGCCGACACCATCAACCGCTTCGTGCGCCAGTTGCGCGCGCACTCGGAGGTACAGCGCCGCTTCATCGCCGATGCCGCGCACCAGCTGCGCACGCCGTTGGCGATGCAGGCATCGCAGATCGAGTTCGCGCGCTACACGCGCCAGCACCGGCAGGACTGGGACACCCGCCGCGCCGACATGGACGCGATGTGGGTTGACATGCAGAACAGCAACCGTCGGCTGGTCGCGGTCACCAACAAGCTGCTGTTGTTGGCGCAAGCCGAGCATGGCGATGCGCAGACCCACCTCGAACCGGTGGACCTGGCGGAAGTCGCGCTGCGCTGTGTGGAACAGCTCGCAGCGCTGGCGGACCGGCGCCGCATCGACCTGGGGCTGGATGTGCCTGGCGCCGCAGGCACCGCCCAGGTGAGGGCGCAGCCCGCACTGCTCGACGCGCTGGTGACCAACCTGCTGGACAACGCGCTGCGCTACACGCAGGAAGGCGGCCGGGTGACGGTCGGCGTGCGCGCGGCCGAAGGTTGCATCGAACTCACTGTCGAGGACAACGGCCCCGGCATCCCGGCCGAAGCGCGCGAGCGCGTGTTCGAGCGCTTCTACCGGGTGTCGCAGGACACCGAGGGCACAGGGCTGGGCCTGGCCATCGTTCGGGAGATTGCGCGGGCGTTCGACGCAAACGTGGATCTGTCGGTGAATGCAAAAGAGGGCCGGGGGTTGGTGGTGACTGTGCGGTTTCCTGCGATTGCTTGAGCCTTACCCCTTGACCCGGCGCATGCCGGCGGGGTGCACTGCTTCGTTCGTGTCCCCCGCCTTCGGCTCCTCCTTGACCTCACTGCGCAGTACACCCCCCGACCACAAAACACCAGACGCAAAAAAGCCCGCGACAGCCAAGCCGGCGCGGGCATTTCAGAAGAAAAGATCAGAGGCCCGCAGCAGCCCGCAGCTCAGCCGCCTTGGTCGTCGCTTCCCAGGTGAACTCCGGCTCTTCGCGGCCGAAGTGGCCGTAGGCGGCGGTCTTCTGGTAGATCGGGCACAGCAGGTCGAGCATCTGGATGATGCCCTTGGGGCGCAGGTCGAAGTGCTCGCGCACGAGTTCGGCGATCTTGTCGTCGGGGATCAGGCCGGTGCCTTCGGTGTAGACCGTGATGTTCATCGGCTGTGCCACGCCGATCGCGTAGGCCACTTGGATCTGGCACTGGCGCGCAATGCCTGCTGCCACGATGTTCTTGGCCACGTAGCGCGCGGCGTAGGCGGCCGAGCGGTCGACCTTCGACGGGTCCTTGCCCGAGAACGCGCCACCGCCGTGCGGGCAGGCGCCGCCGTAGGTGTCGACGATGATCTTGCGGCCGGTGAGGCCGCAGTCGCCCTGCGGCCCGCCGATGACGAAGCGACCGGTCGGGTTGATCAGGTAGCGCGTGTTCTGCAGCCATTCCTTCGGCAGCACCGGCTTGATGATCTCCTCGATGATGGCTTCGTTGAACGACGCCTTCATCTTGGTGGCCGTCTCGCTCTGGTCCGGGTGGTGCTGGGTCGAGAGCACCACGGTGTCGATGCTGTGCGGCTTGCCGTCGACATAGCGCATCGTCACCTGGCTCTTGGCGTCGGGCCGCAGGAAGGGCAGACGGCCGTCCTTGCGCAGCTGGGCCTGGCGCTCGACCAGGCGGTGTGCGTAGTAGATGGGCGCAGGCATCAGCTCTGGCGTCTCGTCGCAGGCATAGCCGAACATCAGGCCCTGGTCGCCGGCGCCGATGTTCAGGTGGTCGTCCGATGCATGGTCGACGCCCTGGGCGATGTCGTTGGACTGCTTGTCGTAGCAGACCATCACGGCGCAACCCTTGTAGTCGATGCCGTAGTCGGTGTTGTCGTAGCCGATGCGCTTGATGGTGTCGCGCGCGACCTGGATGTAGTCGACGTGCGCGTTGGTGGTGATCTCGCCGGCGAGGACCACCAGGCCGGTGTTCGTCAGCGTCTCGGCGGCCACGCGGCTGCGCGGGTCTTGCTCGAAGATCGCGTCGAGGATCGCGTCGGAGATCTGGTCGGCGACCTTGTCGGGGTGGCCTTCGGAGACGGATTCGGAAGTGAAGAGGAAATCGTTCGCCATGTGCTTTTAATACTCCATCAGGTTGAAAGGCGCGTTGCCGATTCCGTGGGGAGCTCTGGCGAACGCTTTAGCAGAAGGCCAATTCGGCCAAG
>CALRYR010000046.1:0-13966 GCA_943372425.1 Variovorax sp. YR752
CGCTCGCATCGGCCCAATCCAGTGCGCACGCCAACACCTCGGCGAAGGCCGCGGGCAGCGCATGACGGGTGCCGGTTTCGGCCGCGTTGTAACGGCTGATGTCGGACGTCGGCTCCCAGGTGCTCATCTGCGCGATCACCCGGTCGAGCGCGTCGGTCACGGCCGCATGCACCGCGTCGTGCGGCTGCATCGACGGGTTGTCGAACCGGAGCGACCAGGTGGTCCCCATGGTGCGACCGGCCAGCGACTGGAGCCGGGAAGGGTCGGCCACGCGCGGCACCGCCGCGTTCGCGTAGCCATCGGCCCGCCAGGTGGCGAAGGAGGGGCGCACCGGCGAAGGCACTGTGGAGAGGTTCAGGGCATCACTTCCACGGTGGCCGCATAGCTCAGGCGGCGTTCCTTGGCCTGCGGCATCGTCGTCTTGTTGTCCTTGGTGCTGGCGTCGATCCAGTACATGCCGGCGGCGGGCCAGGTCACGCTGAACTGGCCCTTGTCGTCGGTCTTGACCTTCACTTCGGCCAACTGGTCGCGGTACTGCGTGTTGCCTGCCGTCACGGTCACCTCGAGGTCCTTGGCCGGCTGGCCGTCGATGTGCAGCGCGAAAGTGGCCTTCTCGCTCTTGGCCAGATCGGTCATGGCGCCGCCGGTCGACACCATCTCGAGCCCCTGGCCGATCGGCTTGGGCGCCGAGGGTTTGCCCACCGTCACGAAGGTTTCGATGCGACCGACCGATTGCGTGATCGTCACGTCCTGCGCGTCGGCCGGAATCTCCTTGGCGAGCGACTCCGGCGTGCCGCGGGCGCGCTTCTGCTGGCCCGTGGCTTTGTCTTTCCAGCTCGCGAAGCCGCCCGCATTGACGACCGCGATGCGGTAGGTGCCCGGTGCCCCGACATTCACGTCGAACACGCTGCGGTGCTTGAGCTTGGCCTCCGATTCCGGCCTGACCGCGCTGCCGTCGGGCGCGGTGATCAGCAGGTTGTCCAGGCGCATCGCGGCGTGGTTGGCGACGAAGAGGTCGTTCGAGATGGCCGCGTCGACCGAGACGGTGTCGGGCTTCGACAGCACCGTGGTCGACGGCAGCAGCCAGGCGTTGTGCGCATGGGCGACGCCGAGGGCGGCGGTCATGGCGGTGGCAAGTGCGAGGGTGCGGATGGCAATGTGCATGGCGGACTTTCCAGTGAATGGAGGAGGGAGACGAACGTTCACGTTCAGGGCGTGAGTTCGAGCCTGATTTCGCCCAGCTCGGTGCTGCCGCTGGCCATCGGCTGGTCGGCCTTGGTCGGCGGCCACTGGAACGGGATCGACACGACCTCGCGGCCGCCGACTTCGCGCGCCGCCTCGACCACGAACTTGTAGGCACCCGGCGCGAGCTTCGCGGCGTTGGCGTCCGCCAGGCTGACCGCGTGCTTGCCGGCCGGCTTGGTCGCGCCGGTCACCCCGTCGATCGGCATCTGGAGTTCTCGCCCCGTGCGGCGCCACCACTGGCGCAAGTCCTTGAGCCACTTCGTGCCTTCGCCCTCCGGGTTGTTGGTGCGGGTGCGGACGTCGTACCAGACGGCCACGGTCTCGGCGACGCTGTTGTCCGCGCGCTCGATCCAGGCGGCCACGTAGGGGCGGTGGTATTCGGACGCATTGAGGCGCGGGATTTCGATGCTCGCACCGAGACCGGCGGCCAGGGCGGGAACACCGAACAGCGCCGCGAGGGCGGGTACGGCCTGGGAATAGCGGACTTGCACGGGAGACCTTTCTTGCGGACGAACTAGTGGATGAACAGCAGCGCGAGCAGCACCGGGATGACCAGGCCCATCCCGACCATCGGCCAGGTGAAGGGGCGGTTGCCGGCGTGCATCTTCAGAATGAAGAGGCCTGTGATCGAGAACACCAGCGCCGCGGCAGCAAAGATGTCGATAAACCAACTCCAGGCCGCGCCGGTATGGCGGCCCTTGTGCAGGTCGTTCAGGTAGGAAATCCAGCCGCGATCGGTGCGCTCGTACTCGATCTCGCCGTCGGAGAGGCTGAGGCGCAGCCAGGCGTCGCCGCCGGGGCGCGGCAGCGACAGGTAGATCTCGTCGTCGGACCACTCGGCCTCGCCGGTGCCGGTGTCGAGTTGCCAGGTCATCCGGACCCAGGCCTGCAGGTCGGCGGGCAGGGCGGCCTTGCCCTTGGCGGCACGGCGAACCTCGGTGGATTGCTGTTCGAGCCGCATGCGCAGGGCGTCGTCGACGGTGGCGTGCAGGCTGGTGACCTTCGGCTTGGCCTCGATCAGCGAGGCGTTGTTCAGCGTGAGTCCGGTCACGCTGAAGAGGATCATGCCGATGAGGCAGAGCGCCGAACTCACCCAATGCCACTCGTGCAGGGTCTTGAGCCAATAGGCGCGGCGGCGGTTGTCGGTGGAAGCAGCGGAGGTCATTCGAAGGCGCGGATTCTAGCCTTACAAATGAGAATCAATGCTATTTGTGTCGACAGGTCCTCACTCCCGAAACATGCACCCGTGCGCATCGGGCCGTGCCTGACTGCTCCTGATTTCGCAGCGTGTGAAGTTCGGTAAAGCAAAAAAAAGCGGGACCGAAGTCCCGCTGTCGTATTCGCCGAGCGACGGCTTATTCGAGCTCACCCATCTGCGATTGCAGGTAGTTCTGCAGCCCGACCTTGCCCACGAGGTCGATCTGGGTCTCGAGAAAGTCGATGTGCTCTTCCGTGTCGTCGAGGATCTTCTGCAGCAGGTCGCGCGAGACGTAGTCGCGCACGCTTTCGCAATGTGCGATGCCCGCCTTGATCGTCGCCTGCGCGCCGTACTCGGCCTTGAGGTCGCACGCCAGCAGTTCGGGCACGTCTTCACCGACATTCAGCTTGGCCAGGTCCTGCAGGTTGGGCAGGCCGTCGAGCATGAAAATGCGGTCCATCAGCCAGTCGGCGTGCTTCATTTCGCCGATCGACTCTTCGTATTCCTTCTTCGCGAGCTTGTCCAGGCCCCAGTGCTTCAGCATGCGGTAGTGCAGGAAGTACTGGTTGATGGCGGTGAGCTCGTTCTTGAGCTGCGCCTGGAGATGTTCGATGACTTGAGGGTCGCCCTTCATGCTGTTCTTCCTTGTTCTTGAAGCCGCGATTGTCCGTGCTCTGCGCAGGGGCGCGCAAGCAATCCCATGCGCAGCCGGTCTGCATGCGTGTGAGGGCGATAGGCGTTCGTATTCATGGCGTCATGACGCTTTGAAGTCATAGGGGCGACCGATGCAATCGATAGTTCATGACTATTGAAAATCAAATTATGGTAGCTATACTCATGGCTCACCCTTTTCTCCATCTGCACCGCCAAGGAAGCACCATGTCTCTGATCAACACCCAAGTCCAGCCCTTCAAGACCCAGGCCTACCTCAACGGCAAGTTCATCGATGTGTCCGACGAGACGCTCAAGGGCAAATGGTCCGTGCTGATCTTCATGCCGGCTGCCTTCACCTTCAACTGCCCGACCGAAGTCGAAGACGCGGCCGACAATTACCCCGAATTCCAGAAGCTGGGTGCCGAGGTCTACATCGTGACCACCGACACGCACTTCTCGCACAAGGTCTGGCACGACACGTCGCCGGCCGTCGGCAAGGCCAAGTTCCCGCTGGTGGGCGACCCGACGCACACGCTGACCAACGCTTTCGGCGTGCACATTCCCGAAGAAGGCTTGGCGCTGCGCGGCACCTTCATCGTCAACCCGGACGGCATCATCAAGACGATGGAAGTGCACTCCAACGAGATCGCCCGCGACGTCAAGGAAACCTTGCGCAAGCTCAAGGCCGCCGTGTACACCGCGGCGCACCCTAACGAAGTCTGCCCGGCCAAGTGGAATGACGGCGACAAGACCATCGCTCCGTCGTTCGACCTCGTTGGCAAGATCTAAGCGCCTCGCGCCAGAAGGCCCGGGCGCTCACGAGGCCCCGGGTCTTTTTATCCCGATTTGATAGTTTTTGAATATCGAAAGTGAGTCTTCCATGCTCGACGCAGCCACCAAAGCCCAACTGAAGAGTTACCTCGAACGCGCCACGCAGCCGATCGAGATCGTCGCTTCGCTCGACGACAGCCAGGCCTCCGGCGAGCTGCTGTCGCTGCTGAAGGACGTCGCTGAAGCGTCGCCGCTGGTCAAGCTGACCGAAAGCCGCGACGACAACCACCGCAAGCCCTCGTTCTCGGTCAACCGGCCGAGCGAAAACCACGGCCCGCGTTTTGCCGGCCTGCCGATGGGCCATGAATTCACCTCGCTGATCCTCGCGCTGCTGCAGATCGGCGGCTATCCCCCGAAGGTCGAGCAGGACGTGCTCGACCAGATCCGTGCGCTCGACGGCGACTTCGAGTTCGAGATCTATGTCTCGCTCACTTGCCACAACTGCCCGGACGTCGTGCAGGCACTCAACCTGATGGCGGTGCAGAACCCGCGCATCCGCACCACGATGATCGAGGGCGGCACCTTCCAGGACGAGGTGAAGGAACGCCAGATCATGGCCGTGCCCACCGTGTTCCTGAACGGTACCGAGTTCGGCCAGGGCCGCATGAGCCTCGAAGAGATCCTCGCCAAGATCGACACCGGCGGTGTCGAGCGCGAAGCGAAGAAGATCGCCGCCAAGGCGCCGTTCGACGTGCTGATCATCGGTGGCGGCCCGGCGGGGGCGGCTGCGGCTGTGTATGCGGCCCGCAAGGGCATCCGCACAGGCGTCGCGTCGGAGCGCTTCGGTGGCCAGGTGCTCGACACCATGGGCATCGAGAACTTCATCTCCGTCAAGGAGACCGAAGGACCGAAATTCGCGATGGCGCTCGAAGAGCATGTGCGCGCCTACGACGTGGACATCATGAACCTGCAGCGCGCCGCGGCGCTGGTGCCGGGCCAGGACTATGTCGAGGTCAAGCTGGAGAGCGGCGCGTCGCTGAAGAGCCGCACCGTGATCATCTCGACCGGCGCGCGCTGGCGCAACATCAACGTGCCGGGCGAGCACGAGTACAAGAACAAGGGCGTTGCCTATTGCCCGCATTGCGACGGCCCGCTGTTCAAGGGCAAGCGCGTGGCGGTTGTCGGTGGCGGCAACTCCGGCGTGGAAGCCGCGATCGACCTGGCCGGCCTCGTGGGCCATGTGACGCTGATCGAGTTCGACACGCAGCTGCGTGCCGATGCGGTGTTGCAGCGCAAGCTCCAGAGCCTGCCGAACGTGACCATCCACACCAACGCGCAGACGACCGAGATCACCGGCGACCAGCAGAAGGTGAACGGCCTGGTCTACAAGGACCGCGCGAGTGGCGAGAGCCATACCGTGCCGCTCGAAGGGGTGTTCATCCAGATCGGCCTGGTGCCCAATACCGACTGGCTCAAGTGCACCGTCGAGCTGTCCAAGCATGGCGAGATCGTGGTCGACGCCAAGGGTCAAACTTCGGTTCCAGGCGTGTTCGCTGCGGGTGACGCGACGACCGTGCCGTACAAGCAGATCATCATCGCCGCCGGTGACGGTGCCAAGGCTGCGTTGAGCGCCTTCGACCACCTGATCCGCACGCCCGTACCGGTCGTCGAGGCTGCGAAGGTCGATGCGGAAGCCGTCCCGGCCTGAGACGCGCCCGCCGCCTGCCTGATCCGAAGGGCCACCACGAGGTGGCCCTTTTTGCGTCAGTAGGTCAGCCGCTGCGGCTGCAGCTCCTGCAGGATGGTCGTCGCGATCTCCTCGATCGACTTGGTCGTGGTGCTGAGCCAGCGGATGCCGGCGCGCCGCATCATCGCCTCGGCTTCGCTCACCTCATGGCGGCAATTTTCGAGGCTGGCGTAGCGTGAATTGGGGCGGCGCTCGTTGCGGATCTCGCTCAGGCGCTCGGGCAGGATGGTCAGGCCGAAGATCTTCTTGCGATGGGGCAACAGCGCGGGCGGCAGCTGAAGCCGCTCGAAGTCTTCCGGGATCAGCGGGTAGTTCGCCGCCTTCAGGCCATGCTGCATGGCCAGGTACAGCGAGGTCGGCGTCTTGCCGCTGCGGCTGACGCCCACCAGGATCACGTCGGCGCCCTGCAGGTCGCGGTTGCTCTGGCCGTCGTCGTGCTGCAGGCTGAAGTCGATGGCCGCGATGCGGTCATTGTACTCCTTGCTCTTGCTGACGTCGCTGAAACGGCCGATGCGGTGGTTCGACTTCATCGCCAGCTCGATCTCGAGCGGCCGGACGAAGGTGCCGAACATGTCGAGCAGCATGCCCTTGCAGCCGGTTTCGATCACTTCCAGCACATCCATGTTGGCCAGCGTGGTGAAGACGATGGGGCGCCGGCCCTCGATTTCGGCCGTGTGGTTGATCTGCCGGACCGCCTGGTGGGCCTTGTCCACCGTGTCGGTGAAGGGCAGACGGACGTGGCGCGGCTTGATCTCGAATTGCGCCAGAACGGCGTTGCCGAAGGTTTCGGCGGTGATCCCGGTGCCGTCGGAGACGAAGAAAACGGAGCGTGTGGTCATGGTTTGGCGGTTTTGTCCTTCGGCACGCGTGGCGGGCACGCGCCTACAATCCGCCCCATTATCGAGACTCCGGCCCCCACGAACCGCATTTCTCGCACCCCGAATTTCCCCATGCCCATCGCGCCCGCACCCACAGCAACGAGAACGATCGTGCGGCGCCCTCGGCATCGGCCCCAAGTTTTAACTTCTGGAGCTTTCCCATGTCTGCACTTTTCGACGCGACCGCCTTGGTCGTACCGTTTGAAAACCTGAGGATGACCGACGTCGAGTCGGTCGGCGGCAAGAACGCCAGCCTCGGCGAGATGATCTCCCAGCTGCCGCAGGGCGTGCGCGTGCCCACGGGCTTCGCCACCACCGCCCATGCCTTCCGCCAGTTCCTGGCGCACGACGGCTTGGCCGACAAGATCAGCAAGCGCCTGGCGGCGCTCGACACGGAAGACGTGCGCGCCCTGGCCGTTGCCGGTGCCGAGATCCGCGCCATGGTCGAAGCCCAGCCGTTCCCGGCGGATCTGCAGAAGGCCATCGCCGACGCCTTCGCGACCTTGAGCGCGGGCAACCCGCAGGCCAGCTTTGCCGTCCGTTCCTCGGCCACCGCCGAAGACCTGCCCGACGCTTCCTTCGCCGGCCAGCAGGAGACCTTCCTGAACGTGGTCGGCATCGACGACGTGCTGCACAAGATGAAGGAGGTGTTCGCCTCCCTCTACAACGACCGCGCCATCAGCTACCGCGTGCACAAGGGCTTCGCGCACGACGTGGTCGCGCTGTCGGCCGGCGTGCAGCGCATGGTGCGCTCCGACCTGGGTGCTGCGGGCGTCATGTTCACCATCGACACCGAATCCGGCTTCGAAGACGTCGTGTTCATCACCTCGAGTTACGGCCTGGGCGAGACGGTGGTGCAGGGCGCCGTCAACCCCGACGAGTTCTACGTGCACAAGCCGATGCTCAAGGCCGGCAAGCGGGCTCTCATCCGCCGCAACCTCGGCTCCAAGCTGATCCAGATGGAATTCGCCACGCCCGAGGAGAAGGCGGCGACCGGCAAGCTGGTGAAGACCACCGACGTCAAGACCGAACTGCGCAACCGCTATTCGCTGAGCGACGCCGACGTCGAGCTGCTCGCCAAGTACGCGTTGGTCATCGAAGAGCATTACGGCCGTCCGATGGACATCGAATGGGGCAAGGACGGCACCGACGGCCACCTCTACATCCTGCAGGCGCGCCCGGAAACCGTGAAGAGCCAGCAGCAAGGCAAGGCCGAGCAGCGCTACAAGCTGTTGGGCAAGGGCGCGGTGCTGGCCGAAGGCCGCGCGATCGGACAGAAGATCGGTACCGGTCCCGTGCGGCTGGTGCAACACATCAGCGAGATGGACAAGGTCCAGGCTGGCGATGTGCTGGTCACCGACATGACCGACCCGAACTGGGAGCCAGTGATGAAGCGTGCTGCCGCCATCGTGACCAACCGCGGTGGCCGCACCTGCCATGCGGCGATCATCGCGCGCGAGCTGGGCATCCCTGCCGTGGTCGGCTGCGGTGACGCGACCGATCTGCTCAAGGAAGGCACGCTGGTCACCGTGAGCTGCGCCGAGGGCGATACCGGCTTCATCTACGACGGCCTGCTCGAGACCGAGGTGACCGAAGTCAAGCGCGGCGCCATGCCCGAGATCGACCTGAAAATCATGATGAACGTCGGCAACCCGCAGCTGGCCTTCGACTTCGCGCAGCTGCCCAACCACGGCGTTGGCCTGGCGCGGCTTGAGTTCATCATCAACAACAACATCGGTGTCCATCCCAAGGCGATCCTGGACTATCCGAACGTCGACCCCGACCTGAAGAAGGCGGTCGAATCCGTGGCCCGCGGCCATGCGTCGCCACGCGCCTTCTACGTCGACAAGGTCGCCGAAGGCATTGCGACCATCGGTGCGGCCTTCTGGCCCAAGCCGGTGATCGTGCGCCTGTCGGACTTCAAGTCGAACGAATACCGCAAGCTGATCGGCGGCAGCCGCTACGAGCCGGAAGAAGAGAACCCGATGCTGGGCTTCCGCGGCGCGGCGCGCTACGTCAGCGAGGAGTTCCGCGAGGCGTTCCTCATGGAATGCGAGGCGCTGAAGCGCGTGCGCAACGACATGGGCCTGACCAACGTGCAGATCATGGTGCCCTTCGTGCGTACCCTGAAGCAGGCTGAGCGCGTGACCGATCTTCTGGCGGCGGAAGGCTTGGCGCGCGGCGTGAACGAACTCAAGATCATCATGATGTGCGAGGTCCCGAGCAACGCCATCCTGGCCGACGAGTTCCTGAAGTATTTCGACGGCTTCTCGATCGGCTCCAACGACCTGACGCAGCTCACGCTGGGCCTGGACCGGGATTCCGGCCTTGAATTGCTCGCCGCCGATTTCGACGAGCGCGACCCTGCCGTCAAGGCGATGCTGAGCCGTGCCATCACGGCCTGCAAGTCCGCCGGCAAGTACGTGGGCATCTGTGGCCAGGGGCCGAGCGACCATCCGGATTTCGCGCTCTGGCTGGCGGAGCAGGGGATCGAATCGATTTCGCTGAATCCGGACAGCGTGATCGACACCTGGCAGCAGCTCGCAAGCCGCTGAGCGAAGCGGGGGCCTGCGTCGCGGCTTAACAAGCCGCCCGATGCGGGTCGCCCGGCGCCATGCGTGACGTAATCCCCGTGTCAGCCAGTCATATTTGCAACAAATTGCATTTTTGCTGGCAGACTGCCCGCTCGAGACACTTTCGTCGAGGGCGACATGATTCTTGTCAAGACAGACGCCGGGCAGCAAGTCTTCAAGGACCGCTCGGTTCGGCTGACGCCGCGGCAGCGCTCCGCGTTCATTCTTTTCGATGGCCGTCGCTCCGTGAGCGAAGTCCTCGCCGCATGCGAAGGCATTGCGCAGGACGACGTCCAGCAGATGATCGAACTTGGCTTGCTCGGGCCGGCCGAGGCGTCCACGGGCTCGGCGCAGCACGTGGCCGCGCCGGCCGGCGAGCCTGCAGGGGGGCGGGCGGTCGAACCGGTTCCCCGGAAAGTCGGCGCCGACCCGGCGCCTGCCGCGCCTGAGGGCGGCCGCTCTTCGCAGCAGCGCTACAAGGATGCCTATCCGGTGGCCACACAGCTCACCGGCAGCCTGGGCCTGCGCGGTTTCCGTCTCAATCTGGCGGTCGAGGGGACGACCTCCTACGAAGATCTGCTGGCACTTGCGCCGAAGATCCGCGCGTCGGTCAGCCCCGAAAAGGCTGCAATGCTCGATCGCGCGCTGGGCGTCTGAATCGGTTTCACGGGCTCCAGGATGGCAGGCTGACGAGCGCAATGCTATAATCGCCGGCTTTGCCTTGCCACACTGCGCCGACGCTGCGGGTGGCTTTATCCCTTCTACGGAAGATCCACAAGGAGTGCCATGCGTCATTACGAAATCATTTTGCTGATTCACCCGGATCAGAGCGAGCAAGTTCCGGCCATGCTGGAACGCTACAAGGGCCTGATCACCGCCGGCGGCGGCAAGGTCCACCGCGTTGAAGACTGGGGCCGCCGTCAGCTGGCCTACCAGATCAACAAGCTCAACAAGGCGCACTACCTGTGCGTGAACATCGAGGCCGAACAGGCCGTGATGGCCGAACTGGAACACGCGTTCAAGTTCAACGACGCCGTGCTGCGCCACCTGACCGTCGTCAAGAAGAAGGCCGACACCGGTCCTTCGTCGATGATGAAGACGGTCGAGCGCGAAGAAGCCCGCAAGGCTCAGCAGGCCGAATACGCCGCCAACAACAACTGATGGTGTGAGCCCGGTTGCCGCGGCCAATCAGCTGTTGCTGACGGCCTGCGTTGCCGAACTCGGCGCTTTGCGCTTCACGCCTGCCGGTCTGCCCGCCCTCGATCTGCGACTCGAACACGAGTCGACGGTCGATGAAGCCGGCAAGCCCCGACAGGTGAAGGCGGCCCTCAAGGCCGTCGCGTTCGGCGCCATCGCCGAACGGCTCGCGAAGCAGTCGTTGGGAAGTCTCTGGTTGTTCAGAGGTTTCCTGGCGACGTCGGGGACGGCGAAGCATCCGGTGCTGCACATCCAGGATTTTCAGCAAGATTAATTTTCGAAGAGAGGTCCCGAAATGGCCACGTTCAAGAAATTCAACAAAGACAAGCGCCCGAAGCGCAACACCCAGTCGCTGCTGTTCAAGCGCAAGCGCTTCTGCCGCTTCACCGTCGCTGGTGTCGAAGAAATCGACTACAAGGACATCGACACGCTGCGTGACTTCATCAGCGAGAACGGCAAGATCATCCCCGCACGCCTGACCGGCACGCGCGCGATCTACCAGCGTCAACTCAACACTGCCATCAAGCGCGCGCGCTTCCTGGCCATGGTCCCGTACAGCGACCAGCACCGCGTCTAAGGAGCAGACACCATGCAAGTCATTCTTCTGGACAAGGTCGTCAACCTCGGCACCCTCGGCGAAATCGTCAAGGTCAAGGACGGTTACGCACGCAACTTCCTGATTCCGTCGGGCCGCGCCCGCCGCGCCACCGAAGCCAACAAGGCCGAATTCGAAGCCAAGCGCGTCGAACTCGAAAAGGCTGCGGCCGCCAAGCTGGCCGAATCGCAAGCCCAAGGCGAAAAGCTCGCCGGCACGGCCGTCAAGATCACGCAGAAGGCCGGTGTCGACGGTCGCCTGTTCGGTTCGGTCACCAACAGCGACATCGCTGAAGAGCTGAACAAGCAAGGCTACAAGGTCGTGAAGTCGCAAGTGCGCATGCCCAACGGCCAGATCAAGGTCGTTGGCGACAGCACTGTGAGCGTCGCGCTGCACACCGATGTGGTGGTCGACATCACCGTGACGGTCTACGGCGAAAGCGCCTGAGCCCGCACGCGCGCCTCGGCGCGTCGCAAGAGCCGCCTTCGGGCGGCTTTTTCTTTGGCACGACCTCATCTGTGCTGCTTGTCCCGTTCGGTGCACCGGGAAATCACCGCTTATCCACAGCCTTATCCCATGACGGCGCGATGCCAGCGCCGTAGCATGGGTGTTGCTCCAGGAAACCCATGTCCGCTGTCTTCTCCTACGCCGAAAACGATCCCTCGCCGGACCGCCAGATCGCACAACTCCGTGTTCCTCCCCATTCGATCGAGGCGGAATCGAGCGTGCTCGGCGGCCTGTTGCTCGACAACGGCGCCTGGGATCGCATGGGCGACCTGTTGGTCGACGCCGACTTCTACCGGCACGAGCACAAGCTGATCTACGCAGCGATCGGCGCGCTGATCAATGCGTCGAAGCCTGCGGACGTGATCACCGTCTACGAGCAATTGCAGAACCTGGGCAAGGCCGACGAGATGGGTGGCCTGGTCTACCTGAACTCGCTGGCGCAGTACGTGCCCAGCGCAAGCAACATCCGCCGCTACGCGGAGATCGTGCGCGAGCGCTCGATCCTGCGGAAGCTGGTGAGCGCGGCCGACGAGATCGCCACCAACGCCTTCAACCCGCAGGGCAAGGCAGTCGACAAGATCCTCGACGAGGCCGAACAGAAGATCTTCAACATCGGCGAAGAAGGCTCGCGGATGAAGCAGGGCTTCCAGAGCATGGACTCGCTGGTGGTCGAACTGCTCGATCGCGTGACCGAGATGGCGGACAACCCGAACGACATCACCGGCATCCGCACCGGCTTCTACGAGTTCGACAAGATGACCTCGGGCCTGCAGGCCGGTGACATGATCGTGCTCGCAGCGCGTCCGTCGATGGGCAAGACCTCGCTGGCGATCAACATCGCCGAGCACGTGGCGCTGAACGAAGGCCTGCCCGTGGCGGTCTTCTCGATGGAAATGGGCGCCTCGCAGCTCGCGGTGCGTATCGTCGGCTCCATCGGCCGGATCGACCAGGGCCACCTGCGCACCGGCAAGCTGACCGACGAGGAATGGCCGCGCCTGACCGAGGCCATCGAGAAGCTGCGGACGATCTCGCTGCACATCGACGAGACGCCTGGCCTCACCACGAGCGAACTGCGTGCCAATGCGCGAAGGCTGGCACGCCAGTACGGCAAGCTGGGCCTGATCGTGGTCGACTACCTGCAGCTCATGAGCGTGTCGAGCAGCATGAACGACGAGAACCGCGCGACGGCGGTCGGCGAAATCTCGCGTGGCCTGAAGATGCTGGCGAAGGAACTGAAGTGCCCCGTCATCGCGTTGTCGCAGCTCAGCCGTGGCGTCGAGAGCCGCACCGACAAGCGACCGATGATGAGCGACCTGCGCGAGTCGGGCGCCATCGAGCAGGACGCGGACATCATCATGTTCATCTACCGCGACGACTACTACGACAAGAACAGCAAGGAGCCGGGCGTGGCGGAAGTGATCATCAGCAAGCACCGCAATGGCCCCACCGGCACGGTCAAGCTGGCCTTCCTCAAGCCGCTGACGAAATTCGAGAACCTGGCGAGCTTCGGCGGCGACGACTACTGACGTCACTGCACTCGACGCGCAGACGTGAAAAATCCGCGGCGGCCCGAAGGCCGACCGCGGATTTTTTATGGGCGTGAAACCCGATGGCTTAGAGCACTTCGCTCGCGAAGTCCGCCAGCCGTGAACGCTCGCCACGCGCCAGCGTGATGTGACCGCTGTGCGGCCAGCCCTTGAACTTGTCGACCGCGAACGTCAGGCCCGACGAGCCTTCGGTGAGGTAGGGCGTGTCGATCTGCGCAAGGTTGCCCATGCAGATGATCTTCGTGCCCGGACCTGCACGCGTGATCAGCGTCTTCATCTGCTTGGGCGTGAGGTTCTGTGCCTCGTCGATGATCACGTACTTGTTGAGAAACGTGCGCCCGCGCATGAAGTTCATGCTCTTGATCTTGATGCGGCTGCGGATGAGTTCGTTGGTGGCGGCACGGCCCCATTCGCCGGCACCGCCGCCGTCGCCCTTGGCCAGGAACTCGAGGTTGTCGTCCAGCGCGCCCATCCACGGGCCCATCTTCTCCTCCTCGGTGCCGGGCAGGAAGCCGATGTCCTCGCCGACGCTCACGGTGGCGCGGGTCATGATGATCTCGGTGTAGCGGCGGTCATCGAGCACCTGCGTCAGGCCGGATGCGAGCGCCATCAGCGTCTTGCCGGTGCCGGCGGTGCCGGTCAACGTGACGAAGTCGATCTCCGGGTCCATCAGCAGGTTCATCGCGAAGTTCTGCTCGCGGTTGCGCGTGTTCACGCCCCACACGGCATTCTTGCCCGAGCTGTAGTCCTTCAGCGTCTTGAGCACTGCGGTCTTGTCGCGGATCTCGGTGACGCGCGCATACATGCTCGGCTCGCCCGGCGCCTCGAAGTACACGAACTGGTTGATGTACAGGTTGGGCACGATCGGGCCGCTGATGCGGTAGAAGGTGCTGCTGCCGCTCTGCCAGCTCTCGACCGTCTTGCTCTGGCGCGTCCAGAAGTCGGCCGGCAGCGCGTACGAGCCCGCGTACAACAGGTCGCCGTCTTCGAGGGTCTTGTCGTTCTGGTAGTCGTCGGCAGCCAGGCCCAGGGCGCGCGCCTTGACGCGCATGTT
>CALRYR010000047.1:0-13962 GCA_943372425.1 Variovorax sp. YR752
CGCACGCAGGCAATGGCCCACTTGAGGTTCCCGAAGGCTTCCCAGAAGCGCACGCGGGCCGGTTCCACGCGGGCGCCACCGGCGGCTTCGTATGCGGCGTACAAGTCCTCGCGCGTGCCGAAGCCACCGACTTCGCCCTCACCGCCGAAGCGCCATGTCCGCATGCACAGCACGCCCAGGTCTTGCATGGGGTCGCCGATGCGGGCGATCTCCCAGTCCAGCACGCAACGCAGACCATGGGGGTCCACGATCAGGTTCCCGTTGCGGAAGTCCGCATGAACCACCCGCGCATCCCAATGCTGCGGCAGGTGCTGGCCGATCCAGCGCAGTGCATAGGCCAGCGCCGGATGATGGATGGCATGGTCGCGCAGCAGGCCACCGTAGATGGCCAGTTCGTCGGCGGGCGTGAGCCGTGCCAGGAAGGGCAGGCCCGTGGTCGGCATGCGGTGGATGGCTGCGAGTGCCTCGCCACACTGACGAGCCAGCCGTGTCCGCGCAACGGAAAAGGCGCCGTCGCGGGCCAGCTTTCTGCCCAGGGTTTCGCCATCGACCCATTCGGTCACATAGCCCGGCCCCAGGCCGTGATGTGCGTGCAGCACGAGGCGCACCGCAGGTGCAGGCACGCCGGCCTGGCGGGCCGCACCCATGAGCGCGGGTTCCTGCACAGCATCCAGCCGAGGTGGCTGACCCGGTGATGCGGCCTTGGCGGCGGAACGCTGCAGGATGAGCGCTTCGCTGCTGTCGGGGAGGCACCAATCGAAGCGCCAGGTTTCCTTCGTGGCGCCGCCGGTCAACCGACGCAGCCCACGCACCTCTCCCGCAGGCCCGGTGCCACGCAATGCGCCCGCCAGCGCCAACCGGATCTCCTCGGGTTGCATCGGCGCATTCAAATGCTGCGCCCGGCGCCTTGCCAGAACGGTTCGCGCAGCCGCCGTTTGAAGATCTTGCCGCTGTCCTCGCGCGGCAGTGCCGCGTGGAAGTCGATGCGGCGCGGCAGCTTGTACTTGGCCAGCCGGGGTTCCAGGTAATCCCGGATGTCCTGCGCCGTCAACGTGGCGTCCGGCACAGTCTGGACCGCTGCTGCCAGCGACTCCCCGAACTCGTCATCGGGTATGCCGAATACCGCACAGTCCTGTACGCCGGGGCACTGGAGCAGCACCATCTCGATTTCAGCCGGGTAGATGTTGGTGCCGGCAGAGATGACCATGTCGGATCGGCGGTCGCACAGGTACAGGCGGTCGTCCTTCAGGTAGCCGACATCGCCGCAGCTGATCAGTCCGTCGCGTTCGACCCCGGCGCGCTTGGCCTCGTGGTTCAGGTAGGTGAAGTCGGCATAGGCCGGCACGCGCATGTAGATCTCGCCGGTCTCGCCGGGCGCCACGGGCTGGCCGTCCTCGCCATAGAACGCGATGCGGGTGCCCGGCGTGGGAACGCCCACGCTGCCGGGGTGGGCCAGCCAGTCCTGCGGTGTGGCCAGTGTGGCGGTGCCGACTTCGGAGCCACCGTAGGTCTCGTAGACCACCGGGCCCCACCAATCCATCAGCGCCTTCTTGACTTCGACGGGGCAGGGCGCCCCAGTGTGCGTGACCCAGCGCAGCGAACTGACGTCATAACGCGCGCGTACCTCAGGCGGCAACTTGAGCAGTCGCACGAACATGGTGGGCACCATCACGGCATGCGTGAGTCGGTGCTTGGCGATCAGCGCCAGCGTTTCCTCAGGGTCGAATTTGGACTGCAGCACCAGGACCTCGGCATTGGGCAGCGCCTGTCGGCCATAGGCATTCGGGGAGGCGTGGTAGAGCGGACCCGCGACGAGCGCCCGCACGCCGGGCTTCACGCCATACACGCTGGCGATCAGCGCGACATAGGCCGTTGCCTGCTCCGGCGTGGCCGCTTCGCGTTTCACGCCTTTGGGGTGGCCTGTCGTGCCAGAGGTGTAGATCATGGTCGCGCGGCTGCGCTTGGCCGGGCCGTCCCATGGGGCGAAGCCGGCGCACCAGTCGTCCCAGCGCAGGTCACCGGCCTGTGGCTGCGCCAGTGCGTTGGAGATGCCGTAGCGCTGCTGTACCTCGGGTGGCGTCGGTACCACCAGCAGCTGCAGGCCTGCCGGTAGCTGATCGCGCAGGGGCGCGATCAGGTCGGCGTGGGCCACCAGCACCTTCGGACGGGCGTCGCCGAGCACGTACAGCACTTCTTCGGCCTTGCCGTGCCAGTTGATCGGCACGCAGTAGGCGCCCAGCGCGGCCGCGGCCTGCTGGCCTTCGAAGAACGCGAAGTCATTGCGCAGCAGCAGGGCGACGAAGTCACCCTCGCCGACGCCCAGCGCGTCGAAGCCGGTGGCGGCGCGGCGGGCCTGCAGCAACACGGCGTCGCGCGTCGTCGCGCGATCGTCCAGATAGATCAGTGGGGAATCCATGGGCTTGTCTCTGAGGGCTCGAGTTATTCAATGGTTGTACCAATACTAGCGGACGGCCGCTTGGGTGGCAAGCCGGTGCTTGCGCACCGGCGGCGTCACGGCCCATCGAACGCTGGGTCGATCCACCAGGGGTACGAGGGCGGCATGTCCGCGCGGGTCGTGCCCGTGAAATGCGGCGCGCGCTTGTCCAGGAAGGCGCGCACGCCTTCGCGCGCATCGGCTGCAGCACCACGTTCGGCGATCAGCCGGCTTTCGATGCGGTGCGCCTGCATCGGGTGGGCAGCGCCCGACATGCGCCACAGCAGTTGTCGTGTCAGGGCCACGGATACGGGCGCCGCGTGTTCCGCGATTTCCAGCGCCAGGGCCTGGGCGCGCGGCAGCAGGTCAGCGGGTGGCAGTACCTCGCTGAACACGCCCCCGGTCCGTGCTTCGTCGGCCGTCAACATGCGGCCCGACATCGTCCAGGCCAACGCGTTGGCGATGCCGGCCACGCGCGGCAGGAACCAACTCGCGCAGGCGTCGGGGACGATGCCGCGCCGCGCGAATACGAAGCCCAGCTTGGCGTCTTCGCTGGCAATGCGGATGTCCATTGGCAGCAGCATGGATGCGCCGATGCCTACCGCGGCGCCATTGACGGCCGCGATCAGCGGCTTGTGGCTGGCGAACAGCCGCAGCGCCAGTACACCGCCGCCGTCACGCTCCGCGTCGGTACCGACGGGCCGCGCCGCTGGGTCGAACGCCGTGGCACCGCCCGACAGATCGAAGCCGGCACAGAAAGCGCGTCCACTGCCCGTGATGATCACGGCGCGTACAGCGTCGTCGGAATCCGTGAGGTCGAGCGCCCGGCACAACTCGTCGCGCATGCTGGCTGTCATCGCGTTCAGCACCTGCGGCCGGTGCAGCGCGATGGTCAGCACGCCGCCATCGCGCTGCAGCAGCAAGGTGTCGAAATGCGGCAGCGTCACGTGCGCGCAGCCCATGTGTCCGCAAGTCGGGTGGCCTGAGCGGCGCTGTCGCCGAACAACTGGTCCAGGACGTGAACGCGCCGAAGTGCGTGGCCGACGGCGTACTCCTCGGTCATGCCGATGCCGCCGTGGATCTGCACCGCGTTCTGGCACACCTGCCGGGCGTGTCGGCCGATCACCAGCTTGGCGCGCAGCAGATCGCGCGTGGCGTCCACGCCTTCGGGCCCGTCGGCCGCGATGGCAGCGGCGATCGCCATGCTGCGGGAGATCTCCAGGCCGACTTGCATCTCGGCGGCCTTGTGACGCAGCGCCTGGTTCTGGCCAATCAGGCGGCCGAACTGCTGTCGCGTATTCAGGTAGTTCACCGCGAGTTCGAAGGCCAGTTCCATCGCACCCAGCATGTCGGCACAGACTGCAGCAAGGCCGGCGTTCAGCGTGCCCTGCAAGGCAGCGTCGCTGCGCGCGATGTCGTGCGGGTCACCGAGCGGCAGGGCGTCGACGCCATCCAGGATCAGTTCGGCCGCAGGCGTGTCGTCGATGAGGCGGTAGCCTCTGCGCTGCAGACCGGCCGCATGTGCGTCGACCACGAACAGGGCGATACCGCCCCTGTCGTCGGGTGCACCGTCGATGCGTGCACTGACGATGATCTGTTCTGCGGTATTGCCGTGCAGGACGTGCCTCTTTCGGCCCGTCAAACTCCACTGACCGGCGCGTTGGGTCGCCCGTGTCGCGACCCAGGCGGGTGCGTGGCGCGCGTCGGCTTCGTCATGTGCCCACGCAAGCAGCAGTTCGCCGGTCGCGGTCGGCGCGAGCAGGCGAGCCTTCGTGGCGCTCGCTCCGGCCAATTGCACGGCCGTGGCGCCCAGCACGCTGGACGACAGCACAGGCTCGAGCAGCAGTGCATGGCCGCATGCCTGCATCACCGGCATCCGGTCGACCGCACCGCCGCCGAAACCGCCATGAGCTGCATCCACACACAGCGCGGTGACGCCCAGTTCTGCCAGATGTCGCCAAAGGCTGCGTTGAAAGCCGTCATCGGTAGCGACTGTGGCTCGGCGTTGCTCGAAGCGGCCGTGGTCTGCCAGGAGGCGGCGGACGCTGTCCTGCAACTGTGTTTGCTCGTCGTTCAGTTCGAAGTTCATCGATGTGTGCCTTGCGTGTCAGCCGAGCAGCGTCTTGGCCAGAATGTCTTTCTGGACCTCGCTCGTGCCACCGTAGATCGAAGCCGCGCGTGAGTAGAAGTAGCGCGGCACCAAGGGGCCGGAGTCCAGGTCGTCCAGAGGGCGGCGTTCAAGACCGGCCGGCCCGGCGAGGCGCGCCAGCAGCGCTGCAACGTCCTGCTGCAGTTCCACACCCTTCAGTTTGAGTACCGACGCGAAGCTGGGAAGCGTCTCGCGCGCACTGTCGGTCAACAGGAAGCGCCAGTTGGTGACTTCCAGTGCGCGGATCTCCGCGTCCAATGCCGCGAACTCGCCCCGCAATTGCGGCGAGTCGATCAACCGTCGACCGCCTTCCTTTGTTTGCTCGGCGATCTCGCGAGCGAAGTCCAGCCGTTCGCGACACAGGCCGACATTGGCGATGCCCGTGCGCTCGTTGCCCAGGAGGAACTTGGCGCAGTTCCAGCCCTTGTTCTCCTCCCCAACGAGGTTGGCGACCGGCACACGGACGTCGTCGAAGAAGACTTCGTTGAGATGGTGGTCACCATCCAGCGAGACGATGGGGCGGATCGTGATCCCCGGTGTCTTCAGATCGATCAGCAGAAAGGAGATGCCTTCCTGCTTGCGCGCCTGGCTGTCGGTGCGCACCAGTGCGAAAACCCAGTCTGCGACGTGCGCCGTCGTGGTCCAGATTTTCTGCCCGTTGACGATGTAGTGTTCGCCCTCGCGCCGCGCCGAGGTGCGCAGCGATGCAAGATCAGAGCCCGAACCGGGTTCGGAAAAGCCCTGGCAGAACCACAAGTCGAGATTGGCCAGCTTCGGCAGGAAAAAATTGCATTGCTCGGGTGTGCCGAACTTCATCAGCACCGGCCCGAGCATGGTCACGTTGAACACCTGGGGGAGGGGGGCAGGCGCCCGGTACAACTCATCCATCAGGATCAAACGTTCCATCTGCCCCAATTCGGCGCCGCCATAGCGCTTGGGCCAGTGCGGCGCAGCCCACCCGCGTTCGTTCAGGATGCGCTGCCACGTCACCGTGTCCTGCTTGCGCGGGGGGTGGCCCAGGCGTAGGCGCTGGCGGATGTCGTGCGGCAGACGCTGCTGCACAAAGGCTCTTACCTCTTCACGAAACGCCTCCTGCGCAGGGGTCAGGTCTAAATCCATCGGATCTCCATAGGTGATTTGCTCCATCGAAAGTCTAGCGGCAGTTGATAATAGGTTCAACCAATAAAAAACGGGCGGATTGGAAGGTGCGGGGAGTACCATGTGATGGAACAACAAACGCTTTCCGAGCCTCTTCCCATATGCCCGATTCCAAAGATGCTCCAGCGGTCGCGACGCCAGGCGGGCCGGTGTTCCAGCCGGTGCGCACGCGCCGCACGTTCGAAGCGGTGTGCGATGAAATCCGTCGTCAGGTCTCCAATGGAACGTTGCAGCCGGGTCACCGGCTACCCGGTGAGCGTGAATTGGCAGAGCAGTTCGACGTCAGTCGAAGCGGTGTGCGCGAGGCCTTGCGTAGCCTGGAAGTCGCGGGATTGGTCGAGGCACGCACGGGGGTTCATGGTGGCTTCTTCATCAACACCGGGCAGCCTGAGGGCCTGGCCCAGGCCGTGCGCGACATGGTGTCGCTGGGGCAGATTCCGACCACCAATGTGACCGAGGCACGCATCGAACTGACCTGCGTCGCGATTCGCCTGGCGTGTCAGCGTGCCACGGAGGCAGAATTCGACGCCATCGAGGCCGACATCGATTTCCATGCGGCGCTATTCCGCGAGGGGGGTGGCTCGCGAAACACGCGATCGGTGGGAGAGTTCTACCGTCTCCTGGCGCGCGCCACGCACAACGAGGTGATCGTGATGCTGGTCGACGCCCTCTCGGAGATCGTGCGCACACTGCTGGCGCGCATTGATCCCAAGCCGCGCGAGGACATCATCCTGGTGCGGCGCAAAGTCCTGCGCCACCTGCGCGCGCGCAATGCGGACAAGGCATGCGCCGCAATGACCGAGCATCTGAACAACTTGAACGACTACCTGGAAGAACAGGCGCGGATCCGCACGGCTGTGCCGCGGCGGGCTTCGCGGCGCGCCCCAGGCAACTGAGCAGGCGTCAGCGGCCGGACCAGACGGGGGGGCGCTTCTCGAAGAAGGCTCGGATGCCTTCCTGCAAGTCGTCGCTACCGCGGATGCGTGCAAGGGCTTCTTCCGTCGCCTGCCAACCGCCGGCGTCCGCCATCGCCAGCAACCCGTTCATCGCACCGAGGCAGGCTTGCACGGACAGCGGTGCATTGCCGGCGATCTGCCTGGCCAGCGTCTGTGCTTTCGCCATGGCCTGCCCGGGCTCTGCAAGATGGTTCACCAGGCCCAGCGTGTGAGCACGGACCGCGTCCATGGGCTGGCCTGCCAGCACCAATTCGCGTGCAATGTGGGGTGGCAACGCCTGGAGCGCACGGAACAATGCGCCACAGGTAGGTAAGACACCCCGTTGTACTTCCGGCAAGCCCAGTCGTACGTTGTCGGCGGCCACCATCATGTCGCAGGCCAGCGCGATCTCCAACCCGCCTCCGAGTGCAACGCCCTCGATGGCGGCGATCAGCGGCTTGCGTCGGTGGCGGCGGATGATGCCGTACTCGCCACCTCGGGCGGTGACATAGTCGCCGCGGGATGCCAGATCGCTGCCGGCGCAGAAGTTCGACGGTCCGCCCGACAGCACCCCGACGCGCAGATCCGCGTCGTCGTCCAGCGTGTTCAGCGCGGCGTCCAGGGCATCGGCCATGGCGCGGTCGATGGCATTGCGCTTGTGCGGGCGGTCCAGGGTGATGGTCCACACCGCGCCATCGCGTGCGGTACGGACTGCGCTCATCGGGTCGGCGGCGCGCATGGTTCAGAAGGTGATGGCTACGCGGCCGATGCCGCTGCGGTCTTGCGCGTTCTCGGCCGCCTCTGCGAAGCGCTCGACCGGAAGGACGCAGCGCACCACGGGGCGGACGCGACCCTCGCCAAACCACCCGACGCTCTCTCGCGACAGGGCATCGGCGCGCTGCGGCTCACGCTCGCCGAACTGGCGCACATCCACCCCGACCAAAGCAGCCCCTTTGACGATTGCCAGGTTCGTCTTGAGCGCGCCGATCTCGCCACCGGCAAAGCCGATCATCAGGTGGCGGCCGCCCCAGCCCAGGGTACGGAAGGCTGTGTCCGTGGCTGCGCCTCCGACCGGGTCGAACACCAGGTCCACACCGCGTGGGCCGGCATGGGCCTTCACGACGTCTTTCCAGTCGCCGCCGCTGTCGCTCACCGCATCGGCACCCGCTTCGAGGACAGCGACTCGCTTGGCTTCGGTTGAAGCCAAAGCCAGCACGCGCCCGCCCAGTTGTTTGCCGACCTGCACGGCGGCATGGCCCACGGCACCGACGGCACCAAGCACCAGCAGCGTATCGCCGGCCCTCATGCCACCGCGCTCGCGCAATGCGTACAGCGCCGTATACGTCGACGCCGTCGCCACTGCGGCCAACGACATGTCCGTTTGAGGCGGCAGCGCATGGGCACGTGAGGCAGGCACGCAGATGTACTCTGCCCAGGCACCCTGGCGAGTACCGCACACCAGGTCGCCGGGAACGAGGCTCGTCTGGGTGTCCGGCCCGATGGCGTCAACCACTCCGCTGTACTCGCTTCCCGGAACGAAGGGCGGCGCGGGGCGCACCTGGTAGGCGCCACGCGCCAACAGCAGGTCGACGTACGAAATCCCGCAGGCGTGCACGCGCACCCGCACTTCCCCGGGGCCGGGCCGGGGCTGCGCGATGTCGCGCAGCGTGATGCGGTCGTCGGGCCCGTAGCCCAGGACTTGTAAAGCTTTCATGCGTTTTGTCTTTGCAGCCAGGCGAGTGGGCTGCCGAGTCGACAGTGTTGAACGAGACAGCATCCTATTTCATAAAAACCATTGGTTCAACCTATTGACTGAGGACGCAGAACTTGGAGAATTCCACCGGCGCCGGCCCGTTGAGGTCCGTCCTATAAAAACCGATGGAGACATTGATGCCACTTTCACGCCGCCAGACCCTGGCCTTGCTGGGCGCTGCGTCGTTCGTGCCGAGCGCATGGGCCGACAGCAAGTTTCCCGACCGCCCCATCAAGCTGATCGTTCCGTACCCGCCGGGCGGCCAGACTGATGCCGTGGCGCGCCTGTTTTCTCAGAAGGTGGAAGGCATCCTCGGGCAGCCTTTTGTCGTCGACAACAGGCCCGGTGCGAACTCCATGATCGGCACCGAGGCGGTTGCCCGGTCGCCGGCGGACGGCTACACGCTGCTGTTCAACATGACGGCGCTTGTGACCAATCCCGTGTTGCTGCCGCAGGTGAACTACGACCCCTTTCGTGACTTCGCGCCGGTTGCGCGGTGCTACGAGATCACCGGCATCTGGGGTGTCCCGCCGCAAGGCCCCAAGACCTTGGCCGAATTCATGCAGCAGGCGAGGGAGGCACCCAAGCCACTGAGCTTCGGCACGACCGGTCACGCTTCGTCCTCGCACTACTTCGGAGAGATCCTGGCGCGCGCCGGGGGCTTTTCACTGAACCATGTGCCCTACAAAGGAGAGGCGCCCATCCTTCCCGACCTGATGGCCGGACGCCTGGATGCCGGCGTGGTGTCGGGTTACTCGGCGATGCAGTTCGCCAAAGATGGTCGCATTCGCGTGCTGGCCACGACCGGGGCGCAGCGGATCGTTTCCCTTCCCGACTTGCCGACCTTTCAGGAACTGGGCATCGGGGGGCTGGCTCCAGAGTCCTTCGCAGGCGTGTTCGCGCCCGCGAAGACGCCCAAGGCCATCGTCGATCGGTTGGCCGATGCGTTTGCGCAGGCCGGCAATCTGTCGGACGTGCAAGAGCGCATCGCCGCCTTCGGCCTGCAGCCACCCACGCAGATCACGTCGACGCAGTTCGCAGCCGTGATGCACAAGTCGCGCGACGAGTGGATCGCAATCAAAAGAAACAGTGCGATCCGCATGGAATAGCGCCACTGCGCCATCGCATCACCTTTCAACTCCAAGCACCGAGAATCCATGACAGATGCCATGATCTTCGACGCCGTGCGCACGCCGCGCGGTCGGGGGCGCCCCGACGGGTCGCTGTACGAAGTCAACCCCGTCAGCCTGCTGGCCGGACTGATGCAAGAACTGCAGCGCCGCAATGACCTGGACACCGCACAGATCGAGGATGCACTGATCGGTTGCGTGCAGCCGCATGGCGAGCAGGGCGCCGTGATCGCAAAGATCGCCGCGCTGGCCGCCGGCTGGGATTGGCGGGTGCCCGGCCTGCAATTGAACCGTTACTGCGGCTCCGGCCTCGAGGCGGCCAATATTGCGGCTCAGAAGGTGCGTTCGGGTTGGGAAGACCTGGTGGTCGCTGGTGGGGTCGAGTCGATGTCGCGCATCGCGATGGGCGCCGCGCCCAGCGCACGCGACGCCAACCCGCAGCTGAATTTCCGCATGCAGCCGGTGCCGCAGGGCATCAGTGCCGATCTCATGGCGACGCTGGACGGCCACACACGTGAGCAGGTCGATGCGCTGGCGATGGCTTCGCACCAGCGCGCGGCACAGGCGCGTGCCGAGGGGCGCTTCGCCAGGTCACTGGTACCGGTCAAGGATCTCAATGGTCTGGTGATCCTCGCCGAGGACGAGACCATCCGGCCGGATGCCTCGATGGACGCCCTGGCCAAGCTCAAGCCCTCGTTCGCCGACATGGGGGAGATGGGGTTCGACACGCTGGCCCAGTTCCGCTATCCGCAGGTCGAGCGCATCGCCCATGTGCACACCGCCGGCAACTCTTCCGGCATCGTGGACGGTGCATCCCTGCTGCTGATCGGCAGCGAAGCGAAGGGCCGCGCGCTGGGACTCAAGCCGCGCGCGCGCTTCGTGTCCGTGGCCGTGACCGGCGCCGAGCCCACCATCATGCTGGCCGCGCCCGCACCCGTGTCGCGCATGGCCCTTGCCAAGGCCGGCCTGCGTGTGCAGGACATCGACCTGTTCGAGGTGAATGAGGCGTTTGCCAGTGTGGTCCTGCGCTTCATGCAGGAAATGGACGTGCCGGCCGACAGGGTGAATGTCAATGGCGGTTCGATTGCCATGGGCCATCCATTGGGCGCGACCGGTTGCATGCTGGTGGGCACGCTGCTGGATGAACTGGAGCGCCGCGGTCTGCAGCGCGGCCTGGTCACGCTGTGCGCCGCAGACGGCATGGGCGTGGCGACCATCATCGAACGTGTTTGAGGATTCCTTCGTGACTGAACCTACTGCGATCACCTACCGCAAGGACGACGACCGGATCGTCACCCTCACCATCGACATGCCCGGGCAGTCCGCGAACACGATGAACTCCACGTTTCGCGAAGCTTATGCGGGTGTGGTCAGTCGCCTGGAAGCGGAGCGCGACGCCATCGCTGGCGTCATCCTCACTTCGGCCAAGAAGACTTTCTTCGCCGGTGGTGACCTGAACAGCCTGCTGGCCGCCCGGCCCGAAGACGCCGAGGCATTGTTCGAGCGTGCCGAAGGCATGAAGGCGCTGATGCGTCGGCTCGAGAAGTTGGGGCGTCCCGTGGTCGCGGCCATCAACGGAACGGCGCTGGGCGGGGGCTTCGAGCTGTGCCTGGCCTGCCATGCCCGTTTCGTGGTGGACGACGCCCAGCTCCTGCTGGGCCTGCCGGAGGCCGGCCTGGGCTTGTTGCCGGGCGCGGGCGGTGTCGTGCGCACGGTGCGCATGCTGGGATTGCAGGCGGCCATGCCGCTGTTGGTCGATGGCGCGACCTTCGGGCCCGCGCGCGCGTTCGAGCTCAGGCTGGTGGACGGCGTGGCGTCGGACATGGACGCCGTGCAGGCGCTCGCGCGGGACTGGATCGCCGCGAACCCGCAGCCCTCGCAGCCCTGGGATTGCAAGGGCTTCCGCATCCCGGGAGCCACCGAGCGGTCCCCGGCGCCGCTGGCCTGGCTGCGCACGGCACCCGTGCTGCAGATGAAGAAGCAGCGCGGCCTGTACCCCGCGCCGGAGGCTGCCATGTCGGCCGCCATCGAGGGTGCGACGGTCGACTTCGACACGGCATCGCGCATCGAGAGCCGCTACCTCGTCCACCTGGCCACGCACCCGGTCGCCAAGAACCTGATCACCACGTTCTTCTTCCAGACCAACGAGACCAAGGCGGGCAAGGGGCGGCCTGACGGCGTGCCACAAGCGCGCTTTGCGCGCATCGGCATCCTGGGCGCAGGATTGATGGGATCAGGCATCGCGCAGGTCTGCGCGCAGCGCGGCCTGCAGGCGGTGCTGAAGGATGCAACGCTGGAGGGCGCGCAGGCCGGCAAGGCCCGCGTCGAGAAGGCCCTGGGCAAGCGCGTCGAGAAAGGCGCGCTCACCGCCGAGCGCATGCAGCGCACGCTGGCCGCCATCACGCCCGTCGGCTCGGCGGCGGACCTGGCGGGCTGCGACCTGATCGTGGAGGCGGTGTTCGAGAAACGCGAACTCAAGGCCGCCGTCACGCGGGAAGCCGAGCCGCATCTCGCGCCCGGAGGCATCTTCGCGTCCAACACATCGACCTTGCCGATCACCGGCCTGGCGCAGGCGTCGGGTAGGCCGGAGAACTTCATCGGTCTGCACTTCTTTTCGCCGGTGGACCGCATGGCGCTGGTGGAAATCATCAAGGGCGCCCAGACGTCGCCAGAGACGCTGGCGCGCGCCTACGACTTCGTGCAGCAACTGGGCAAGACGCCGATCGTCGTCAACGACAGCCGGGGCTTCTTCACAAGCCGCGTGTTCGGCACCTTCACCAAGGAAGGCGCGGCCCTGCTCGCCGAGGGGGTGCCGGCGGCCGAGATCGAGAACGGCGCGCTCAGTGTCGGCATGCCTGTCGGACCGCTGGCGGTGATGGACGAGACCTCGATGGCCTTGTCCTGGTCGGTGCGCCAGCAGACCATCGCCGACCTTCAGGCGGCAGGCGAAGCCGTACCGCAGCATGCGGGCTGGGCCGTGATCGAGAAGATGGTCGCGATCGGCCGGCCGGGCCGAGCGGGAGGAGGCGGCTTCTACGACTATCCCGAGGGCGGGCGCAAGCAGTTGTGGACGGGGTTGGCCGAGCTATTTCCCGGCGGCAGCAAAGCGGTGCCGTACGCTGACCTGCGAGACCGGCTGCTCTACGTGCAGGCCATCGAATCGGTGCGCTGCATGGAAGAGGGCGTGATCGAGGCAGCGCGCGACGCCAACATCGGCTCGGTTCTCGGCATCGGGTTTCCACGATGGACCGGTGGCACGCTGCAATACATCAACAGCGTGGGACTGCGAGACTTCGTACAACGCAGCAGCGAACTGGCGCAGCGCTACGGCGATCGCTTCCGGCCACCGGCGCTGCTGGTCGACATGGCCGAGCGGCAGCAGCGCTTCACGTAAAGCGCCGAGCGCATGGACCACTCGGACCTGACCCGGACCTTCGCCCCGGACCTGCTGCGCGGCAAGGTGGCCGTGGTGGCCGGTGCCTCGGGCGGCATCAACCTCGGCATCGCCCACGCGCTGGCGCAGGCGGGCGCTGCCGTCGTCGTGCTGAGCCGTGACCCCGGGCGTATCGATGCCGCAGCGCGAAGCATCGTAGCGGTTGGCGGTCGCGCGATCGGCTGTGCGGCCGACGTGCGCGATTTCGACGCAGTGGACGCGGTGTTCCACACGGCTGCTCAAGCCTATGGCCCGGTGGACATCGTGGTGTCGGGCGCGGCCGGCAATTTCCATGCGCCGGCGGCGCACCTGTCGGCCAACGGCTTCAAGACCGTCATCGACATCGACCTCATCGGTGGCTTCAACGTGCTGCGGGCGTCCTTCCCGCACCTTCGCAAGCCGGGCGCATCGCTGCTGTCGATCACCGCGCCCGGTGCGGTGCAGCCGAGCCTGTTCCAGGTGCACGCCAACGCGGCCAAGGCCGGCATCAACATGATGACGCGGTGCCTGGCAATGGAATGGGGGCCGGCCGGCGTGCGCGTGAATGCCATCTCGCCCGGACCGATCGCCGGTACCGAGGGCATGGCCCGCCTGGCGGCCACGCCTGAACGAGAGCAGGCCATCAAATCCCGGCTTGCGCTGCGCGACTACGGCCGCATCGAGGACATCGCGCAGACCGCGCTGTTCCTGTGCAGCGACGCGGCCCGCTACATCACCGGCACCATCGTGGATTGCGATGGCGGCTCGGTGCTGGGCGATGCCTCGGGCGATGCTTTGAGCACGCCCTCGCCTCGCGCCGCCTGAGCGGCGTCTGGCGGCCGTGCCGTTTGCTGCGGCGCAGCCTCAGCCCAGCCGCTTCTCCATGTCGCGCGCGATCAGCTCCTTCATGATTTCGTTGGTCCCGGCCAGGATGCGGTGCACACGCACGTTCTGGTAAAGCCGGGCGATCGGGTACTCCGTCATGTAGCCC
>CALRYR010000048.1:0-13822 GCA_943372425.1 Variovorax sp. YR752
TCGGTGCAGGGCGGTGCGGGCTACGTCACCACCGGCGGCACCGCGAACGCCGGCACCGGCGTGTTCGGCACGGTCAGCATCACCGACGCGACCGCGGCGAACTACGGCAAGGACTTCACCGTCAGCTTCCTGGCCGGCAACTACACCGTCAGCACCACCGACACGCCGCCCGTGGTAGCCGCAACCGGCCCGTACGTGGCCAACACGCCAATCTCTTTCGGTGGCCTGCAGATGAGCATCAAGGGTGAGCCCGTCGATGGCGACACCTTCTCCGTGACGACCGCCAAGAACGCCGGCACCGACGTCTTCCAGAGCATCGGCGAGCTCGTGACAGCACTGCGCCAGCCGCTGGTCGGCGGCGGCGCCACAGCGCAGGCCAAGCTGCAGAACGCGCTGAGTACCGCCAACGTCAAGGTGACGAACGCGCACGACAACGTGCTGACGGTCCGCTCATCGGTCGGTTCGCGCATGAATGAACTCGATTCGCTCGACAGCGCCGGCGACTCGCGCGACCTGATGGAGAAGGGCTTCCTCTCGAACATCGAAGACCTGGACCCGACCGCGGCCATCGCCGAGTTCTACCAGCGCGAGACCTCGCTCAAGGCGACGCAGCTGACCTTCGCGCGCCTGTCGAACATCGCGTTGTTCAACTACATCTGATCGACCGAGCGGGCCAGCCAGTCGGTCATGGCGTCGGGTGCCAAGGGCCGCGCGAAGAGGTAGCCCTGGCCCTTGTCGCAGTTCAGGGCGGTCAGCGCGGCCGCCTGTTCCTCCGTCTCGATGCCCTCTGCCACGGTGCGCATCCTGAGGCTGCGTGCCACGAGGATCACCGCCTCGATCAGCACGCGGTGGTGCTCGCTGGTCTCCACCTGCCGGACGAAGGACTGATCGATCTTCAGCACGTCGATGGGCAGCAGGTGCAGGGTGGCCAGCGAGGAATAGCCCGTGCCGAAGTCGTCGAGTGCGACAGTGACACCCAGCGCCTTGAGCGCGTGGAGGCTCCGCTGGATGCGATCGTCCTGCGCGGCCAGGCTCTCCGTGACTTCGACCTGCAGGGCGGCGGCCGCCAGGCCACTCGATGCCAGCGCCTCGCGCACTTGGTCGATGTGGTCCGACCCCAGCAGCTGGGCACGCGACACGTTCACCGACACGCTGCGGGGCGCATGAGCGCCGAACCGGCGCTGCCATGCCACACACGCGCGGCAGGCCTCGTTCAGCACGAAGCGGCCGAGTTCGGAGATCAGGCCGGTTTCTTCCGCGACGCCGACGAACTCCAGCGGCGGCACGTTGCCCAGCGACGGATGCTGCCAGCGCACCAGCACCTCCACGCCCACGCAACGGCGGTTCGCCAGCGAGACGATCGGCTGGTACGCCACCGCAAGTTCCCGGCGGCCGATGGCGCCGCGCAGGTCGGTTTCGATGATGCCGCGCCGGGCGGCTTGCGCCCGCATGGCGGGATCGAAGAGGCTGTGGCACGCGCCGCCGTCGCGTTTGGCCTCTTCCATGGCCAGGCGGGCGTCGAGCATCAATGAATCGGTGCTGCCCGCGTCGCGCTGCCCGATCACCATGCCCACGCTCGCACTCACATGCTCGGGCTGGTGGTCGATCACATAGGGCTCGCCCAGCGTGTCGACGACTTTCCTCGCCAGCTGCACAGCCACGTCGCGGTGCGCGACCTGGAGCGCCACCACGACGAATTCATCCGCGCCCAGGCGCGCAGCGAGCAGTCCACGGGCGCCGAGCGCTTCGAGTTCACCGCCCGGCACGATCAGCTGCGCCAGGCGTGCCGCCACGAGCTGCAGCAGACGGTCGCCCGCGGCCAGTCCACGCGTGGTGTTGATGCGGTGGAAACGGTCGAGGTCGACGAAGGCGATGGCGAAGCCACCGTCCTGCGAGCGCACGGCTTCGACCCGCGCCGCCTCGATGTGTTCGGACGCGACCGCGCGGTTGGGCAGGCCCGTGAGTCCGTCGCTGCGCGACAGGTCGTGCAGGCGCTGCTGCAGGTGTTCCTCCTCGTCGTGCACGGCCTGCGTGATGTCGCTGATCGTGGCCATCCACGTCTGCGCATCGAGCCGCACCAGCCGCAGGCCGAGGGTCGAGCGGGGTGCCCCCGGCTGCGCGCGGTCGCCCACCGGGATCGGCAGCGTCCTGTCACCCACGGCGTCGCCGTGCGTGGTATGCGCTGCGGCCTGGGCACGCAGCTCGGGGGCGAAAGGGGCCAGCACGTCGAACAGGTTGCTCAGCGCGCCCGCGCGCGTCAGCGGCATGAGCAGCGATGCGGCCATCGGATTGATCATCGTGATCTCTCCGTCGAGTTCGGTCTGCAGCAACCCGATCGGCGCCTGGTACAGGAACTGGATCAGTGCGTCGGAAGCGCCGATGTCGGTGGTCATGAGGCAACCTCCGCCCTACGGCCTGCGGTGCGAGCGCCTTCGGGCGGCCGGGCGGCGCTCATGCCGGCGCCGCGCTGATCGACGCGCGACCCTTCTGTTCGAGCGCTTCATCCCACACAGCGACCCGGTTGCGCCCCGCCGCCTTGGCGGCGTAGAGCGCGATGTCGGCCCGCCGCAGGAGTTCGTCGACACCCGACGTGCCGTTGGTGCAGCCGGCGACCCCCGCGCTCACGGTGCAA
This sequence comes from Variovorax sp. YR752, assembly GCA_943372425.1. Taxonomy (GTDB): domain Bacteria; phylum Pseudomonadota; class Gammaproteobacteria; order Burkholderiales; family Burkholderiaceae_C; genus Variovorax. The sequence goes on from CALRYR010000048.1 coordinate 2,633, forward strand.
CTCACCTGGACACCGTCGACGGTGACCGGGTTGGTGGCCATGTGCGTGCGAAAGCGCTCGGCAGCGTGCTGCGCGGCATCGATCGAGCCGCCCGTGAGCAGCACCACGAATTCCTCTCCGCCGAAGCGTGCCACGACGTCCGTCGCCTGGAAGTTCGCAAGGAGCCCGGCGGCGAGATGGCGAAGCACCGCGTCGCCGACGGCATGGCCGTGCGTGTCGTTCACGGACTTGAAGTGGTCCGCATCGAACAGCACGATGACGACCGCATGCCCGACACGCGCGCAGCGCGGCACGGCGGCCGAGGCGACGTCGAAGAAGGCGCGGCGGTTGGCCAGGCCGGTGAGGTGGTCGGACCACACGGAACGCCGCAGCGCTTCGTCGGCTTCGCGGCGATCGCTGATGTCGCGGATGACCAGGCTGTAAGTGCGGTCCGTGCCCGAACCGTCGTCGTCCGCTTCGACCGGGGCAATCAGGCAGCTGCCCCAATAGCGCTCGCCGTTGCTGCGCCGCAGCCAGCCCTCTTCGAGGTTCCAGCCCGTCCGATCTGCCTCCTGGAGGCGCTCATGCACGCGATGGCCGAGCATGTCGCCGTCTGGATAGAAGGTCGCGTAGGACCGACCGATGGTCGCCTCCGATTCGAAGCCCGTCAGATGGCGGATTCCCGGGTTCCAGGCCTGGACGATGCCGTGGCTGTCCAGCGGCATCAAGGCATAGCTGACGTCGAAGATGCCGGTGGAGATGCTGTGGATCCACGCCTGGCTGTGGCGCAGCTCGCGGTCTCGCTTGACAGACAGGGTCACGTCGTCCAGCACCGCCATGAAACGGTCGGCGTCGAGCTTGAGCAGCGTGAGCGACAGGATCTGCGCGTCGTGGCCCGGCGTGCCAGCACGGATTTGAATGTGCATGGCGTCGCAGACCTTGCCATGCAGGGGGGCGTAGGTGCGCGCGCGGTGCGCCAGGTCCGGCGCGACCGACTCCAGCACCGTGAAGAGGTTGGAGAGGTCGGCCTGCTTCGCGAGCGGCAGCAGCAACTGCACGCACAGCGGGTTGACCAGCACGATGGCGCCATCCGGCCTGAGCTGCGCGAGGCCGACCGGGGCCATGTAGAGAAACTGGAGCAGCGCCTCGTGGTCCTGTTCCAGGGTCGACAGTGCGCTGTCGCAGGGAATCACCTTTGCCTCTGCACGAAGAGATGTCGCAAGGGAAACGCCGGGTCGGCGAGCAGACGCAGCTTGACCTTGACCGGGCGCATGCGCAGCGTGAGCACGTAATCGATCGTCTCGTCGAGCGAGCCGCCGGCCTGGGCGGTGTCCTCGAAACGCTGGGCGACCATGAAGTTGTTCATGCACGGCGCGACCACGGTGAAGAAGGGATGGTCCATCACGCGATCGAGCGACAGCCCGGCCATCTGCGACTCATGCGTGTTGTAGCGCCGGACGGTGCCGTCGACGTCGAAGCCGATGACGCCGAAGTCGAGGGTGTCGACGTCGGCTGCAGAGGCGCGGCCCAGAAATGCCGAAACGTCGGGGGGGGCCGCGTCGAATGCGATCGGGGCGGGCTGCGTCATCGGGTGTGGCTTTCTGAAAGAAGGAGGGGGTTTGTCAAAGGGGTCTGTCTCTTGTCCACCGCAGAAGTTCAGCGCGTGATTCCCCAACTGTCGCCTGGTACAGAGGGACCCGTTTTGGTGTGTCTACCGACCCCTTGCGTAGGAAGAGGCGCCATCCCACCACGTTGGGACGATGAATGTGCACGATTGCGGCGCTCATAGGCCACGCAGCGCCTGCGTGAAGCGCAGCACCCCGGCGACGCTTTCCCCGAAGCGCGGCTCGAGGAAGGCGCCGAGGTTCGGGATCAGCAGCAGCAGCATCGCGATGCCGGCCAGCAGCGTGAGCGGGAAGCCCACGGCGAAGATGCTGAACTGCGGCGACGCGCGATTCAGGATGCCCATGGCCAGGTTCAGGGTGAGCAGGGCGGTCACCAGTGGCAGCGACAGCATCAGGCCGCTGGCGAAGATCTGCGAGGCGCTTTCGACCAGGAACAGCCAGCCGCCGCCCGACCAGGGCGCATCGGCGATCGGCAGCGTCTGGAAGCTCTCGGCCAGCACGCTCACCAGCAGCAGGTGCACGTCGAAGCTCAGGAAAAGCAGCATCGCGAGCAGGTTGAGCAGGCGTCCGACCACCATGGTCGTGCCGCCGGCCATCGGGTCGAAGAAGGACGCGAAGGACAGGCCCATCTGCAGGCTGATGTATTCGCCCGCGGCCTGGACGGCGGCGAAAACGAGCTTCATCGTGAAGCCCATGGCCGCGCCGACGAGCACTTGTTGCACGATGATCCAGATGCCCGCGGGCGAGACGATCGGCACGGGCGGCACCGGGCCGATGGTCGGGGCGAGGACGATTGCCAGGATCGCTGCGATGCCCACCTTCACCTGGCGCGGCACCGACTTCTCGCTGAACACCGGCGCGGTGCTCATCAATGCCAGCATGCGCACGAAGGGGTAGAAGAAGGTGGTCAGCCAGGCGGTCATCTCCGCCGACGTGACCGAAAAGACGGCCGGCATCGAGGGCTCAGCCGACGAGCGTGGGAATGCTGCCGAACAGCTGGCGCATGTAGTCGACCATCTGGCCGAGCATCCAGGGACCGGCGATCACGATGGTTGCGAAGACCGCCAGCAGCTTGGGGATGAACGACAGCGTGGCTTCGTTGATCTGCGTCGCGGCCTGGAAGATGCTGATCACCAGGCCGATGACGAGCGCCACCAGCAGCAAGGGTGCGCCGAGCAGCAGCGCCACCTTGATGGCCTGGTTGCCGATGGTCATGATGGATTCGGGGGTCATGGCGGGGTTCCGTGGCGAAGGCGGCTAGGTGAAGAAGCTCTGCGCCAGGGCGCCGATGAGCAATTGCCAGCCGTCGGCCAGGACGAAGAGCATCAGCTTGAATGGCAGCGCGATGCTCGCGGGCGGCACCATCATCATGCCCATCGACATCAGCACGCTGGCCACCACCATGTCGATGATGAGGAAGGGCACGAAGATCGTGAAGCCGATCTGGAAGGCCGTCTTGAGCTCGCTGATGACGAAGGCCGGCAGCAGGATGCGCAGCGGCACGTCTTCGGGGCCCTGCATCTCAGGCACCTTGGCGAGTTTGGCGAACAGGGCCAGGTCGTTCTCGCGGGTCTGGCGAAGCATGAAGGTCTTGAAGGGCTCGATGCCGCGCGCCAGGGCGGTCTCGACGGTGATCTTGTTCTCTGAGAAGGGCTTGTAGGCGTCGACGTAGACCTTGTCGAACACCGGCGACATGACGAAGAAGGTGAGGAACAGCGACAGTCCGACCAGCACCTGGTTGGGCGGCGACGATTGCGTGCCGATGGCGGTGCGCAGCAGGCCCAGCACGATCAGGATGCGGGTGAAGCTGGTCATGCTCAGCATCAGCGCCGGCAGGAAGGTCAGCGACGTGAGCATCACCAGCGTCTGCACGCTGAGCGACCAGGTCTGGCTGCCGCCGGGGCCGGGGGTGCTGGTCACGCCCGGCAGGCCTTGCGTCCAGGCCGCCAGCGGCAGCGTGGCCGCCAGCAGCGCCAGCGCGATGCGCAGGCTTCGAAGAACGGTGCGCGGGTTCATGCGGTCGGCCGGCTCTTGACGCCCAGTGATTCGCGAAGTTTCTGTGCGAAGAGGTCGAGTGGGCGCTGCAGGCCGGCTGGTGCGCCGAAGCGGTCGGCCGCATGCGCCGCGGTCGGCTGGGCCGGCAGGGTGTGCAGGGTGTGGATCTGGCTCGTGGTTACGCCGAGCACCAGCCAGGTGCCGTCGACTTCGACCACCACCACGCGTTCGCGCTGGCCGAGCGACGCGCTCGACACCACCTTCACGACGTCGCCACCGTGGAAGCGCTGCAGCCCGAAGCGGCGGGCCGCCCACGCGCACAGGAAGATCAGGCCCAGCACCAAGGCCATGCCGAAGAGGGCCTGCAGCATGCCGCCGGCGCCGACCGCCGCGGGCGCGGCTTCGGCCACCGGGGAGGGGACGGTCGGCAACGCCGCGTGCGCGGCGGCGGCCAGCAGCCAGCCGCACACGAGGGCGGTGTGCGAGCGCCAGCGCAGGAAGTTCATGAACGTGCGAGCTTCTGCATGCGTTCCGACGGCGTGATGATGTCCGTCAGGCGGATGCCGTACTTGTCGTTCACCACCACCACCTCGCCCTGGGCGATGAGGTAGCCGTTGATCAGCACGTCGAGCGGCTGGCCGGCCAGGCCGTCGAGTTCGACCACCGAGCCCTGCGACAGCTGCAGCAGGCTCTTGATCGTGATGCGGGTGCGGCCGATTTCGGCCGTCAGCTGCACCGGCACGTCGAGCACGCGGGCCAGGTCGAGCCCGGCGACGCCGCTGGCCGCCGTGGGCGCGTCCATAGGTTGGAACACATGGGCGGTGGCGGGCGTCGCAGCAGGCGCCGGTGCAGGCGTCGGTGCCGGGGCGGGCGCCGGTGTGGAGGCCGTCTGTTCGGCCATCGCAGCCGCCCAGTCGTCCATGTCGTCGGAAGCAGGGGTGTTGTCAGTCATGGTCGCTCTTCGGGTCGATGTCTTGGTGGGTGATCATGTGCTGCACGCGCAGCGCGTAACGGTCGTTCGAGGTGCCGAAGGTGCAGTCCATCACCGGGATGCCGTCGACGTTCGCAGTGACGGTGGTGGGCAGCTCGATGGGCAGCACGTCGCCGACTTCGAGCGCCAGCACCTTGCCGATGGTCGAGGTCATCTGTACGAAGTTGGCGACCAGTTCCACGTCGGCCGACTGCATCTGGCGCGACATCTGGTTGACCCAGCGCTTGTCGATCTCGACCTCGTCCTGGATCGGGTTCGACAGCTGGTTGCGGATCGGCTCGATCATCGAGTAGGGGATGCACACGTGCAGGAAGCCTCCTACAGGGCCGAACTCGATCTGCAGCGTGGTGTTCACCACCACCTCGTTGGCCGCCACGATGTTGGCCAGCTTGCCGTGCATCTCGGCACGCACATAGTCGAAGTCGAGCGGGAACACCGGCTTCCACGCATCGCCATAGCACTGCAGCGACAGGTCGAGCAGGCGCTTGATGATGCGCTGCTCTGTGCGCGTGAAGTCGCGGCCTTCCACGCGGACGTGGTAGCGGCCGTCGCTGCCGAACAGGTTGTCGACCACCAGGAAGACCAGCTTCGGGTCGAACACGAACAGCGCGGTGCCGCGCAGCGGCTTCATGTGCAGCATGTTGATGTTCGCCGGCACCGGCAGGTGCCGCACGAACTCGCCGTACTGCTGGATCTGGATCGGCCCGACCGAGATGTCCGGGCTGCGGCGCATGAAGTTCAGCAGGGCGCCACGCAGGCCACGCGCGAAGCGTTCGTTGATGACCTCCAGCGTGTGCATCCGGCTGCGCACCACGCGGTCCGGCGCGCCGAGGTCGTAGGCCGGCAAGCCGTCCTGCGGCTTCGTGTCGGGCTTGGCGGTCTGGTCGACCGTGCCGCCGGTGACACCTCGCAGCAGGTCGTCGACCTCGTCCTGCGAGAGGACTTGTTCATAGGCCATGGGTCGGTTGCCTGAAAGTGTTTACTGCACCACGAAGGTGTTGAAGGAGACGCCGGTGACGCCCTGGGGCTGAAGGTCGGCCGCCAGCGGCGCGTTGATCGCGGTGCGGATCTCCTCGGCCAGCTTGGACTTGTCTTCCGTCGTCACCAGCGTGTCGGGCTGGCGGTTCGACAGCAGCAGCAACACGCGGCTGCGCAGTTCGGGCATGAATTCGACGGCCTGTGCCTTGGCCTTCTCGTCCTTCACCTTGAGGGCGATGCCCACGTGCAGGAAGCGGGGGCGGCCTTCGGACTGCAGGTTGACGGTGAAGGGCTCGAGCGCAAGAAAGATCGGCTTCTCGGCGACCTTCGGTGCCGGCTCTGCCGCCTCGGCCTTCTTGGTGCTGGCGAGGTAGAAGTAACCACCGCCGGCCAGCGCGCAGAGGGTGACCACGCCGAGGACGATGATCAACAGTTTCGGCGAGCGCGAGGACGGTGCGGCGGTGGCGGCTGATGCAGGTGCGGTGGTGGTGGCCATGGGAGGAACTCGTTGCGGTATGGGTCTTATTCTTTGCGAACTGGTCGCGGGAGCAACGGGGGATCAAGCGGGCAAAAGCGCGTCAGATCCCTGCATTGCGGCGGCTGGGCGTTCAGGCGAAGGTGTCGACGGCACCCTCGGGGCGGGCGCTGCGCACCGGGGCGGCCGGCAATGCATTCGCGGCTGCCGTGCCGTTGCGCGCGGCACCGGAATAGGCGCTGCCGCCGTTGCTGCCCGATCGGCTCGACGGGTTGTCGCCCGCGAAGCTGCTCTGGCCGGCGGTCTGCCGGGTGTCGGCGCCCACGGAGGTCTGGCCCAGGCTGATGCCGTGCTCGGCCAGCGTGGTGCGCAGTTGCGGCAAGGCCGCCTCGACCGCCTTGCGCACGCTTTCATGGGCCGAGACGAACATGGCCTGCGCCTGATCGTCGCCCAGCTTCAGCGTGATCTGCATCGGGCCGAGGTTCTCGGGGTTGATGGTGAGCTGGGCGGTGTGCATGCCGCTGGCGCTCATGCGCAGCATCTGCTGGCCGAGCGCCGGCGCCCAGGCGTCGCTGTCGATGGGTGGGGCCAATGTGAGCACGGGCGCGCGGCTCTCGGTCGCGGCCGTGCCGTTGGCGGCGCCGGTGCTGCCCGGTTGGGCCGCCATCCAGGCGAGTGGCGTGTTGGGTGCGCTGTCGTCGGCCACGCCGGCGTCGCCGCCTGCGGTGGCTTCGATGCGGGCCGCCAGCAGGTCGATCGGATCGGCCTCGGCGGTTTCGGCCGTCGCGGCGGTGCCGGCGACCGTCGTGGTGGCCGCGTCGCGGCTCGCGGCGTCGACGCGGCCGTTGCGCGCGGCAGGCGCCGGCGTGGCCGGCACGGTGCTGGTCAGGGCCGCATTGAGCAGCGACGGTGCGGCAGGCGTGGCCGGCACCGCAGCGGTGTCGGCCTTCCTGGCGGCGGCGGCGGCGGCGGCGGCTTCGGCCTGTGCCGCGGCGCTTGCCGATGCCTTGCCGGTGGCGGCGTGAAGCGCGTCGTCTGCGGTCGCCGTCCCGGTGGGCTCGCCATCGGCGAGCGCGGCCTTTGCCGCGGCATCGGCCGTCGGCAGGTCGAGTTCGGTGGCGGCCTTGGCGGCATCGGCCGCGGCGTCGGTGGTCGTCAGGGCGGCCTGCGCGTCGCTGCGCTCGGTGGCCTTGGCGGCGGTGCGCAGGGCGGCTGCGGCAACCGCTTCGGCGCCGGCCCGTGCGGCATCGGCCGTGACCTGGGCCGGAAGCGCCGGCGCGAAGAAGTCGAGGTTCGGGATCTCGGGCGCGGTCTCGTCCTTGGCGGTCGAGGCGCCGCGACGCGAGCCCGGGCGCGCGGTCGTGCCCTCGGTGGTGGCCGCATCGGCTTGCGATGCCCGCGAGCGGTCGAGCGCCGCATGGAAGCTGCGGCCCTGTGGTTCCTCGGACTGGCGGGCGCGTGCCGTCGACGCGCTGGACGAGAGGCTGGGCGAGACGGGTGAAGGAGAGACGATGGCGGGCATGGGGGCTCCTGGGGTCAGAGGGTCGGGTTGGCGGCGCGGTCGAAGAACTTGCGCGTGGCGCGTTCGTCGCTCTCGCGCTGTTCGCGCTTGGCCTGGGCCAGCATTTCCTGCTGGCGCACGCGTTCGGCCAGCGTGTCGAAGGAACTCTGGCGGCGCTTCTGGTGCTGCCAGTCGACGCGGCCGTGGTCGAGGCGGGTGTCGGCCTGGGCCACGATGGCGCGCTGCTGCGCGATGGCGCCGTCGAGCGTGACCAGGAAGTTCTGGTAGTTGCGCAGCTTGGCGGCGGGCATGCCGTTGACCATCAGGGCGTTGAGCTGGTCGACGTAGTCCTGCCGGTACTGCAGGAGCAGGTCGAGCTTCTGTGCGCTGGTGATGCGCGCGGTCTGCAGGGCGCCGAGGCGGATCGCGGCCTTGTCGGTCTGCGTCCGTGCCAGTTCGGTGAGCATGTCGAGGGGAAGCTTGGCGGCCATGGAACTCCTTCAGTGCCTGGAAATCGTGGAAGGGGTGTCAGGCCGGGCGGCCTGGTTCGAAGAGGTGCTGCATGCGCGCGATGGAGGTCTCGTAGTCGGTGCGCTCGTCCATCGGCTGCTGCAGGTACGCCTCGATCCTTGGGTACATCGCGATCGCCTGGTCGAGCTGCGCGTCGTGCCCCGGGGCGTAGGCGCCCACGCTGATCAGGTCGCGGTTGCGCTGGTAGCGCGACAGCATCTGCTTGAAGCGGCGCACCGTCTCGAACTGCACCGGCGTGATCAGCGCCGTCATGGCGCGGCTGATCGAAGCCTCGATGTCGATGGCCGGGTAGTGGCCGGCCTCGGCCAGCGAGCGCGACAGCACGACGTGGCCGTCCAGGATGGCGCGCGCCGAGTCGGCGATCGGGTCCTGTTGGTCGTCGCCTTCGGACAGCACCGTGTAGAACGCGGTGATGGAGCCGCCGTTGCCGTCGGCGTCACGCGCGCCGTTGCCGGCACGTTCGACCAGCGCAGGCAGCTTCGCGAAGACCGAAGGCGGGTAGCCCTTGGTGGCGGGCGGCTCGCCCACGGCGAGCGCGATCTCGCGCTGCGCCATGGCGTAGCGGGTGAGCGAATCCATGATCAGCAGCACGCTCTTGCCCATGTCGCGGAAGTACTCCGCCAGGCAGGTGGCATAGGCCGCGCCCTGCAGGCGCAGCAGCGGCGAGTTGTCGGCCGGGGCCGCCACCACGACCGCGCGGGCCAGGCCTTCCTCGCCGAGCGTGTTCTCGATGAAATCCTTCACTTCGCGGCCGCGTTCGCCGATCAGGCCGACCACGATCACATCGGCGCTGGTGTAGCGGGCCATCATGCCCAGCAGCACGCTCTTGCCGACGCCCGAGCCGGCAAACAGGCCCATGCGCTGCCCGCGGCCGACGGTGAGCATGCCGTTGATGGCGCGCACGCCGACGTCGAGCACCGAGTCGATCGGCGCGCGCGACAGCGGGTTCACCGGCGGGCTCGACAGCGGCACGCGCTTGGCGACGTCGAGCGGGCCGAGGCCGTCGAGCGGCCGGCCCGCGGCATCGACCACGCGGCCGAGCATGCCTTCGCCGACCGGCAGGCGCTTGGTGTGGTTGTCGCCGCCCGCGCCGCCAGCGGACATGCGCGGGAACACGCGGGCGCCGGGCAGCAGGCCCGCGACTTCGCTCTGCGGCATCAGGAAGATGCGGTCGCCCGCGAACCCGACGACTTCGGCCTCCGCGTGGCGCACCGGGTAGCCGGGCGGCAGCTCGATCAGGCAGTCGCTGCCGACAGGCAGCTGCAGGCCGGTGGCTTCGAGCACCAGGCCGACGGCGCGTGTGAGCCGGCCGGAAGCGACGGTGGTGGTGCAGCGGGCGATGTCGGCGCGCGCCTGCGTCAGCGCGTCGACCCAGTGCTGGACGTGGGGGTTGTGCGGGGTGGAGGCGATCGTGGCGGGCATGGTGTTCAGTCCTGTGCGTCGGCGTCGCGGTGGAGGGCGGCGGTCACGCTCTTCCAGCGGGTGTCGAGCGTGGCGTCGATCTCGCCGGCCGGGGACTGCACGCGGCAGCCGCCGCGCTGGATGCTGTCGTCGGGCCGCACCTGCCAGCCGGCCTGCTGCAGCTCGTTGCCCAGGCTGTCCTTCACCAGCGCCACATCGGCCGGGTTCAGCAGCAGCCGGGGTTCGCCCTGCAGCGTGGGTTCGGCATGGATCAGGTCCTGCACCAGCGGCAGCAGCCACTCGGGCTCGGCGCGGAGGGTGCGGTGCACCACCTGGCGCGCGATGTCCAGGGCCAGCGTCAGCAGCACGTCGGTGATCTCGCGCTCGGCGCCGCGCAGGGCTGCGGGCAGCGAGGTGCTGAGTGCGCGCAGCTGTTCGGCGTGGGCGGTGGCCGCGGCCAGCCCGGTCGCGAGACCGGCGATGTGGCCTTCGGCGTGGCCCGCGGCCCAGCCTGCGGCATGGCCGGTGGCCTTGCCCTCGGCGACGGCTTCCTGGCGCAGGCGGCGCAACTCGGTCTGCGCCACGCCGGCGGGGACGGTCGGCGGGGGCGGCGCGGGTGGCAAGGTGGCTCGCGCGGCGGCCATGCGGCCCGCGGCAGTGGTGCGGCTCGGGTCGCCGGCGATGTTGCCCATCTCCCAGCGTTCCCAGGCCGACAGCACTGGCTTGGAAGGCGCCGCCTCGGCCGGTGCCGCGACAGGGCCACCGACACGCGTCGACGCGTACAGCGACGCCAGCCGCGCAGCCGACGCGGGGGTGGGCTTAGACGAATTCATCGGCACCCGGCGAAGAGATCACGATCTCGCCGGCCTCGGCCAGGCGGCGGGCGGCCTGCAGGATGGTCTTCTGCTCGGCCTCGACCTGCGACACACGGACCGGGCCACGCAGCTCGATGTCCTCGCGCAGCGTCTCGGCGGCGCGGTTGGACATGTTCTTGAGGAACTTGTCGCGCAGCTCGATCGGCGCGCCCTTGAGGGCGATGATGAGCGAGTCGGACTCCACTTCCTTGAGCAGGCGCTGGATGCTGCGGTCTTCCAGACCCAGCAGGTTCTCGAAGACGAACATCTCGTCGACGATGCGCTGAGCCAGCGAGTCGTCGAGTTCGCGGACGTGGGCGATGGTCTCTTCCTCGTTGGTCGTGTTCATCAGGTTGACCATCTCCGCGGCCGTGCGCACGCCGCCCAGGCGGCTGCGCTTCAAGCCTTCGCCCGACAGCATCTCGGTCAGCACGTCGGTCAGTTCCTTGAGCGCCGCTGGCTGGACGCCGCCGAAGGTGGCGACGCGCACGACCACGTCGTGGCGCAGGCGGGTCGGCAGCTTCTCCAGCACTTCGGCCGCCTTGGCGCGGTCGAGGTGGACCAGCAGCGTGGCCAGGATCTGCGGATGCTCGTCGCGGATGAGTTCGGCGACTTCGCCGGCTTCGAGCTGGTTGAGGCGGGCGATGCCGCCATCGGGCTCTTCCGCCTTCAGGATGTCTTCCAGCAGGTCGCTCGCGCGGTCCTCGCCCAACGCCTTCTTGAGCACCGAACGGATGTAGTCGCTCGAGCCGAGGTGCAGGGCCGACAGCTGTTCGGTTTCTTCGCGGAATTCGCGCAGCACCGAGGCCAGTTCGGCGCGCGACACCTGCTGCAGCTTCGACATCGCGAGGCCGAGCTCC
>CALRYR010000049.1:0-13524 GCA_943372425.1 Variovorax sp. YR752
GATGCGGCGCTCGTCGAGCGGGCCACGCTGTGCATCGAGCAGGCGCCGGCACCGGCGCGCCGTGGCCTGTGGGTCGGGGCGGCGCTGATCGACGGCGTGATCCGCCGGGCACACGAGCATCGCCGGGGCGGCGATGGCGCGCTTCGCACCGGCCATCTGAGCACGCTGTGGACGCTGCTGCGCCAGGTCTACCTGGCCCTGCGCGGACGTTCCGGTCTGGCGTGCCCTGCGCTGCGCATCGACGCCGGCCCTCTCGGCCGCTTCGAGTGCAAGGTGAACCTGCTGCTCGCGACCACGCTCCAGCACCGCCAGGGCTTGTTCGACCCCTACGCCACGCGCGCCGACGGCGGCATGCGCCTGACGGCCGTGTCGCGCCATGCCACGCGCTTCTACAGGTCGCTGCCGCGCTTGCTGACGGGTCGCTTCTCGCGATCGATGGACGTTCCGCACGGCTTCCTCAGCGGTGGATGCGAGCACGTCGAGATCACCGGCCTCGCCGGCTATTCGCTCGACGGCGAGGCCTATGACACCGACCCGGTGCGCCCGGTCGTGATCCGTCGCGGCCCTTCCTTGCGGTTCTTCGCGGCATGAGCGGTGAACCGGCCGACCTCGTGACCGCCGCCCGCGCCCGCGGCGCGGTGCCCATGATCGGCGCCTTCGTGCGCGCCTACCCGGGCCGCAGCGCGGCCGCGCTCGCTGCCGTCTTCGTCGCCGGCCTGCTCGATGGTCTCGGCATGTCGATGCTGCTGTCGATGCTCACGCTCACGACGGCGGACGACCCCGGCCGCAAACCGTCGATGCCCGAACAGGTCGCCACGCGCATCGCCGACTTCCTGGGGCTGCAGCCGACCGCGCCCGTCATGCTCACGCTCGCGATCGCACTGATCGCGTTGCGCGCGGGGCTGACGCTGGTGGCCAACAAGCAGGTCGGCTACACGGTCGCGCACATAGCCACCGACCTGCGCCTTGCGCTGATCCGCGCGGTGATGGGCGCGCGCTGGAGCCACTACCTGCAGCAGTCGGTCGGCCGGCTGTCGAACGCGGTCGCGACCGAGGCGCAGCGTGCCTCCGAAGCCTTCCAGTACAGCGCCGAGATGGCGGCGATGCTGCTCAATTCGTTGATCTACATGGGCATCGCGCTGGCGATCTCGTGGCAGGCGGGCGTGGCCACGGCGATTGCCGGCGGCCTGCTGCTGACGCTGCTGCACACGCTGATCCGCAGCTCGCGCCGCGCGGGCCAGCACCAGACGCAGCTGCTGACCTCGCTGCTGTCGGCCATCGGCGCGCAGCTGGCCGCGGCCAAGCCGCTGAAGGCGATGGCGCGCGAGGACCACGTCGATGCGCTGCTGTCCGACCAGATGAAGCAGCTGCGCCGCGCGCTGCGCCGGCAGGTGGTCAGCCGCGAGGCGCTCAGCGCGCTGCAGGACCCGCTGCTCGCCATCATGGTCGGCACCGGCTTCTTCCTGAGCCTGGTGGTGCTGAAGATGCCATTGGCGTCGGTGCTGGTCATGCTCTTCCTGCTGGCGCGGGTGGTGAGCTATCTGTCGAAGACGCAGCGGGCCTACCAGCAGATCGTGGTGCGCGAGAGCGCCTACTGGGCGCTCATCGACGGCATCGACGCCGCGCATGCGCAGGCCGAGCCGAAGGGCGGCGACCGCACGGCGACGCTGGCGGACGGCATCGCGTTCGACCATGTGCGCTTCCGCCATGGCGATGGCCGCACGGTGCTCGAAGACGCGTCCTTCACCATCCGCGCGCGCGAGCTGACCGTCATCGTCGGCCCTTCGGGCGCCGGCAAGACCACGATGCTCGACCTGGTGGTCGGCCTGCTGGAGCCGGAGGCCGGCAGCGTGCGCGTCGACGGCGTGCCGATGCCCGAGCTGGCCCTGCGCCCCTGGCGGCGGCAGATCGGCTACGTGCCGCAGGACTCGGTGCTGGTCAACGAATCCATCGCCTACAACCTCGCGCTCGGCGAGCAGGACCTGAGCGAGGCCGACCTGCGCGACGCCCTGCGCGCCGCCGACGCGCTCGACTTCGTCGACGCCATGCCCGAGGGCCTGCAGACCCGCGTGGGCGAGGGCGGCTCGCGCCTGTCCGGCGGGCAGCGCCAGCGCCTGGCCATCGCGCGGGCGCTGGTGCACAAGCCCAGCCTGCTGGTGCTCGACGAGGCCACCAGCAGCCTCGACGCGGAAGCCCAGGCCGTCGTCATCGACACGGTGAAACGCCTCAAGGGCAGCCTGACGATCCTGGCCGTGGCGCACCAGGGCCTGCTGATCGACGCGGCGGACCGCATCTACCGTCTGGCCGATGCGCAGGTGAGTCTGGTGCGCGGCCCGCAGGAGCCAACGTGAGCGACGCGGAACGCCCGGTCGATCTGGGCCGCCGCCTGCGCCGCGCCCGACGCCGCGCGCTCTTCCTCGGCCTGCGGACGGTGCTGCGCGTGGCCGGCTTCCAGCGCGTGCGCCTGCTCGGCAGGCTGGCGGGCGCGCTGCAGTACCAGCTGGCGTGGCGGCAACGCCGGCGCATCGCGCACGACATGGCGCTGGCACTGGGCAAGCCGCCCGGCGATCCGTCGATCGCGCCGCTGCTGCGCGAGGCCTACCGCGTGAACAACACCGCCGTGCTCGAGATCCTGGCGATGTTCGACCAGCGCCAGGATGAAGACACGCTCATCGCGCGCTGCGAGGTCGATGGCCTCGAACACCTGCGCACCGCCATGGCCGGTGGGCGCGGTGCGATCCTGCTGGCCACGCACATGGGCAATGCGGCGCTGCTCACCGTCAAGCTGGCGCGCGCCGGCTGGGGCGTGAGCGTGGTCTACCGCGAGGCGCGGATGATGTCTGCCGGCCTGCTGCAGAACGGCCTCGAGCAGTACGGCATCGAAGGCATCCTGGCCAATGCCGGCCTGCGGGCCTATGCGCAGATGGTCTCTGCGTTGAAGCAGGGCCGCATCGTCTTCGTGATGATGGACCAGGGTGTGCAGCAGGCCGAGACGGGCTTGATGCAGCGCTTTCTCGGCAAGGACGCCGCCATGCCGGCCGGCCCGGCGCAACTCGCCCGCGCGGCGCGGGCGCCACTGCTGCCGGTGGCGACGATCGCGGCCGAGCCGGTCTGGCGCTTCGAGATCCAGCCGCAGGTGCCGCTGGGCCAGGGTCCGCTGGACGCCGACGTCGAGCGCCTGGTGCAGATCACCGAGCAGCAGATCCGCCAGCATCCGCAGCTGTGGAGCTGGCACCACCGGCGCTGGCGCAAGCTGCGGCCGGCGACGACGCCCCAGACACCGTCCTGACGCGGGCGCCTTCGTGGCCGTTCAGGGCGCCGCGGTGCCCCGCCGTGCGGCCTCGATCGCGGCGATGTCGATCTTCCGCATCGTCATCATCGCGTCGAAGGCGCGCTTGGCCGCGGCGCGGTCGGGGTCCGCGATCGCGTCGGTGAGCGCGCGAGGCGTGATCTGCCACGACAGGCCCCACCGGTCCTTGCACCAGCCGCATTCGCTTTCCTGGCCGCCGTTGCCGACGATGGCGTTCCACAGGCGGTCGGTCTCGGCCTGGTCGTCGGTCGCGATCTGGAACGAGAACGCCTCGCTGTGCTTGAAATGTGGCCCACCGTTCAGGCCGATGCACGGGATGCCGGCCACGGTGAACTCGACCAGCAGCGCGTCGCCCTGCTGGCCGTCGGGATAGTCGCCAGGCGCGTGGTGCACCTTGCCGAGGGCACTGTCGGGAAAGGTCCTGGCGTAGAAGGTGGCGGCATCGACGGCGTCACCGTCGTACCAGAGGCAGATCGTGTTCTTGGGGGCCATCGCATGTCTCCTTCGGGGCCTGCGAGGGCGGCCATCGCAGAGCCGCAGCGAAACCCCTGTGCATTTGTACCTGAAAACGCGACTTGCGCCGAGCCGTGGCGTCCTCGGGCCGACCGCCCCTTCAATCCTCGCGGCCTCCTGCCGATAGCTGGTTAACGCCACGCGACCGGGCTGCGGCCTGCAGAGTTCTTGTTCGTCTCTGTTCACGCCGTCCGGGCGCCTTCATACGCACCGGACTCGCCGGACAAGGAAACGCCCATGCTTCGCAGACTTCCCCATTCCATTCCTGGCGCAATCGCGTCGCTGACCGCGGCTGCCTTGCTGACGGCGTGCGGCGGCGGTGGGGGCGGCGGCGAGGGGGGTGGCTCGGCGGGCGCCGGGGCCCCGCCGGTTGCTGCGGCCGACACGCCGTCGCCGCTCACGGCGGCGTGCACGAACTGCGGTGCCGTCGACGGCAGCACCTATGCCGGCGCCGGCACCGGCGTGTGGCAGGTGTCGAACAACACGTCGCTGGCCAAGGACTTCCCGCTCTCCATCCAGGGCCTGACAGGCCAGCTCGTGACGCTGGTCTTCACCAACGAATCGGCGCAGGAAGTCGTGATGCCGTCGCTGCAGATCCTGTCGTCGGCCACCGCGGTGGCGCCGACGCTCAGCAAATCGATGACCGGTGGCGGCGACGATGCCGATGCGCCGGCGGCCTTCAACGCCGAGGTCGCGCAGTTCAACCGCCAGGGCTTTGCGAAATGGCTCAGCGATCCGGCCGCGGGCGGTGTCAACGCGAAGCTCTCCGCGTCGTCGGCCCCGCCGGCACCGGCCGCCACCTACACCGTGGGCCAGCAGCGCACCGTGTACCTGCTCGACCAGTCGCAGCGCACCGTGCAGCTCACCGGGCAACGCGCCACCGGCGACGGCACGGTCGTCAACGTGTGGGTGGAGACGAGCGAGCTCGACCCCGCGCGCGTGTCCACCACGCTGGCCGACCGCATGCGCGACGCCTTCGCGGCGGCCGGTGGCATCTACGACATGCTGGTCAAAGTCGGTGGCCCACTGTGGGGCTCGCACGGGCACAGCGAACTGCTGGCAGGCAGCGGCCAGCCGATCGACATCTTTCTCGTCAACTTCGACCGCAACGGCAAGCCGTACGGCATGGGCGGCTACTTCTGGGGGCTCAACAACTTCAAGAAGGGCACCGGCCAGCTGGCCTACAGCAACGAATCGGTGAGCATGTACATGGACACCGAGACGATGTACCTCGACGGTGACAGCGGCATGCGCCAGGTCGTCACGGCGCTGGCGCACGAAGGCATGCACATGCAGAACTTCTACCGCCGCAGCGTCAGCATGGGCTCCCAGTTCGCCTTCGACGACTGGCTGGAGGAGATGTCGGCGCTGATGATGGAAGACTGGGCCAGCTACTCGCTCGACAACAGCCACAACGCCATCCGTGACGCGCGCCTGCCGTATTACATGAACTACCGCGGCAGCGGCAGCTACAACTGCGAGCTGACCCGCTGGGACCCGATGGGCACGGTGTGCGAAAGCTACGCCGTGGTCGGCTCCTTCGGCGGCTACCTCAATCGCCAGTTCGGGCTCGGCTTTTTCCAATCGATGCTGCGCAGCACCGGCCAGACCGACTCGGCCGCCGTGCTCGAAGCCGCGATCAAGGCGCAGCGCCCGACGTCGGGCATCGGCCAGGAGATGCGCCGCTTTTCGTCCGCCGCCGCCGGCCTGGTCCCGCTGAGCGCCGACGTCGCCGGCTACAGCATGCCCACGCGCAACGACGACGGCCTACAGCTCGTGGCCATGGACCCGGCCGCACTGGGCGAGGCCGGCCGCGGCCTGCCGACCGCGGTGCCGACGACGCTCAAGGGCTTCGCCAGCTTCCCGGTGTCGCGCTTCCGCCTGTCTGGCACGTACAAGGAAACGGTGCGCGTGCCGCAGGGGGCCACGCTGACGGTGGTGATTCGCTGATCGTCGACCCAGGCTCGGGTGGAAATGGCGGGGTCCGCGCTTGGTGCGGACTTGGGTGAATGCTAGGCTCGACGCCCACCGCATGACCCTCCCAGGCCGCCTCGATGCCCGATGACTTTTCCTCCAGCGCCCATCAGGCGCTTTCTCCCGCCTACCGCAAGGAACAGCGCCGTCGCCGTGCCGCGCGGCGCTATCTGCTGCTGGGCGTTTGCGTGCTGGTCGTCGCGGTGGCGGCCCTGGTCGTGGCCTGGATGCCCGATGCGCTGCCCGGGCGGCCTGCGGCGGTCGCGGCCGTCGACGATGGCGCACCGGCCGAGCGCACCGCGGCGTTGCCGCCGCTCAACCTGCCGGCCGACGCTGCTGCGCATGGCTCGGGCATGGAGTGGTGGTACTACAACGGCATCCTCGATGGGGCGGTTGGCGAGCGCTATGCGTTCCACGTCGCGGTCTTCGTCGCCACCGGCCTGGTCAAGCACACGGCCATGCATGCTGCGGTGACCGATCTTCAGACCGGCCAGCGCTATGAAAGCCAGACCCGCACCGGCGGCGTGCCGGCGCAGACGGCGACCAACGGCTTCGACTTCAGGCAGGGGCGCTGGCACGTGGCGGCGGCCGGGCCGTCGCACACGGTGCGCACCGCGTCCGACGACATGGCGATTTCGCTCGACCTGCAGGAGACGGGGCCGGTGGTCGCGCACCGCGCCGCCGGCTCGAAGACGCCCGGCCTGCTCGACTTCGGCAAGGCCGGCATCAGCTACTACTACTCGCGCCCGCGCATCGCCGCCAAGGGCAACATCACGGTGGGCGGCAGGACCGTGCCGGTGAGCGGCCCCGTCTGGTTCGACCACCAGTGGGGCGAGTTCGACGCCACCCAGCTGGGCTGGAACTGGTTCGCGCTGCATCTGGCGAACGGCTCCGACGTGATGGTCTACCAGCTGTTCGACGCCGAGGGCCGCAAGGTGATGACCGCCGGCACGGTGTCCGACGACAAGGGGGCCGTGCCGCTGAAGGCCGAGGACATCGAGATCACGCCCGGCGCGCGCTGGACCAGCCCGGCCACGCAGATTCCCTACACCGTCGAGTGGCGCCTGCGCTTGCCTTCGGGCACCTACGACGTGAAGCCCTTCTATCCGGACGGCGAGTTCGATGCGCGCCAGACCACGGCCAATGTCTACTGGGAAGGGCCGGTGCGCGTGACCGGCAGCGGCGAAGGGCAGGGCTTCCTGGAGATGAGCGGCTACGACCGCCTGGCGAACCTCGCCGCCGGCCGGCGCTGAGGGTATCGCGCAACGCATGAATCCCGTCCCTCTCCAGCCCGGCCTTCTGGTCCTGCACGGCAACCGTGCCGAACTGCTGGGCGACGCGCTGTTCGAATGGATCGGCCGCCATCCGCTGCAGCCGCTGGAGGAAGAGATATTCCTGGTGCAGAGCAACGGCGTGGCCGAGTGGCTGAAGATGACGCTGGCGGCCACGCGCGGCGTGTGCGCGGCCACGCGGGTCGAGCTGCCGGGGCGCTTCCTGTGGCGCAGCTACCGCCAGGTGCTGGGGCGCGACGCGGTGCCGGCGCGCTCGGCGCTGGACCGGCAGGCGCTCACCTGGCGCCTGATGCACCTGCTGCCTGAGGTTGCGCTGCGCCCCGGCTTCGCGCCGTTGGCCGGTTTTTTACGCGATGGCGACCTCGGCCGGCGCCTGCAACTGGCACAGCGGCTGGCCGATCTCTATGACCAGTACCAGGTCTACCGCAGCGACTGGCTCGCCGCCTGGGAAGCCGGCCGCGACGTGCTGCCGGGCGGTCCGGGTGCCGCCGACCAGCCGCTGCCCGAGGACCAGCACTGGCAGGCCGCGCTGTGGCGCGACATGCTGGCCGGGCTCGATGCCGACGCGCGCAGCGCCGCCCGCACGCAGTTGCACCAGCGCTTTCTCGCGACGCTCGCCGCGGATGCGCCGCTGGCCGCGCCGGTCGCGCGCCGCGTGATCCTCTTCGGCATGACCCACGTGCCGATGCAGACGCTGCAGGCGCTGGCCGCTTTGGCGGCCCACACCCAGGTGCTGATGGCCATCCCCAACCCGAGCCGCTACCACTGGGCCGACATCATCGAAGGGCGCGAGCTGCTGCGCATGGCGCGCCGCCGCCACCCCTTGCGCGGCGCGCGCGACCTGGCGGCGGTGCCGCTGGAAGAGATGCATGCGCACGGCCATCCGCTGCTCGCCGCCTGGGGCCGGCAGGGCCGCGACTTCGTGCGGCAGCTCGATGCCTTCGACGACGCGGCGGCGGCGCAGCAGCGCTTCGGCATCGCCCGGATCGACCTGTTCGACGAGGCGCCGGCCAGGACGCTGCTGCAGCAGGTGCAGGCGGCCATCCGTGACCTGGTGCCATTGCACGAGCACCCGCACACGCCGGTCGATGCCGACGACCGCTCGGTCGTCTTCCACATCGCCCACAGCGCGCAGCGCGAGGTCGAGATCCTGCACGACCAGCTGCTCGCGCTGCTGGCCAAGCCATCGAGCCAGCCCTTGCAACCCCGCGACATCGTGGTCATGGTCCCCGACATCGCCGCCTTCGCGCCGGCCATCCGCTCGGTCTTCGGCCAGTACCCGCGCAGCGACAAGCGCTTCATTCCCTTCGACATCGCCGACCTGAACGAGCGCGGCCACAACCCGCTGCTGGTTGCGCTCGAATGGCTGTTGCGCCTGCCGCAACAACGCTGTGGCCTGACCGAGATCCGCGACCTGCTCGACGTGCCGGCCGTGGCCGCACGCTTCGGCATCGCCGCCGACGAGCTGCCGCTGCTGGCGCGCTGGATGGAGGGCGCCGGTGCGCGCTGGGGCCTGAACCTCGCGCACCGGTCTGCCCTCGGGCTCGACGCCTGCGGCGAGCAGAACACCTGGCGCTTCGGCCTGCAGCGCATGCTGCTGGGCTACGCGAACGGCGAGGCGGATGACGGCGCCTTCGATGGCATCGAACCTTATGCCGAAGTCGGCGGGCTGGAGGCATCGGTCGCCGGTGCGCTGGCCGACCTGCTGGACGCGCTCGACGCCTGGTGGGCGCAGACCGCCAGCGACGCCACACCGGCTGCCTGGGCCGAGCGCGCTCGCGCCTTGCTCGCCGCCTTCATGGCGCCGACCGACGAGCGCGAGCGCCTGGCGCTGGCCGCCGCGCAAGAGGCGCTGGCCGCCTGGTTGGAGGCCTGCGACAGCGCCGAATTCGACGAGCCGGTGCCGCTGGCCGTGCTGCGCGAAGCCTGGCTCGAAGGCATCGACGAGCCGGGCCTGAGCCGACGCTTCCGCGCTGGCGGCGTCACCTTCTGCACGCTGCTGCCGATGCGCGCCGTGCCCTTCGAGGTCGTCTGCCTGCTGGGCATGAACGACGGCGACTATCCGCGCAGCAGCCCGCGCAGCGACTTCGACCTGATGGGCCTGCCCGGCCAGCGCCGACCCGGCGACCGTTCGCGCCGCGACGACGACCGGCAGTTGATGCTCGAAGCGCTGCTGTCGGCGCGCCGCGTGCTCTACGTCAGCTGGACAGGCCGCAGCGTGCGCGACAACAGCGAGCAGCCGCCGTCGGTGCTGGTGTCGCAGCTGCGCGATTACCTGGTGGCCGGCTGGCACGAGGACGTCGTCGAGGCCCGCACAACCGAGCACCCGCTGCAGCCCTTCAGCCGCCGCTATTTCGAGCGGAGCGAGATCGATGCGGACGATGGCGCGGCGTCGCTCTTCACCCATGCCCGCGAATGGCGCGGCGCGCATGAAGTCCCCGGCGAAGCCGATGCGCGCGATGCCGTGTGGCCCGACGGACAACCTGCTGCGGCCGACACCACGGTCCCGATCACACTGGCCGCACTCTCCAGTTTTCTCAAGAACCCGGTCAAGGATTTCTTCCGCCGCCAGCTCGCGGTGGTCTTCAGCGAAGGCGAGGAGGTGATGGAGGACCACGAGACCTTCGCGCTCGACGGCCTCACGCACTACGGCCTGCTCGACGAGTCGCTGGACGCGCTTGACGACGCCGACACGCCGGGCGCCGCGGTGCCGCTCGATCGCCGCATCGACGCCCAGCTCGCGCGTATCCGCCGCAGCGGCCGTCTGCCGATGGCCGAACTGGGCGATCGCGCCGAGCGCGAACTGGCCAGTGCCTTGCGGCCGATGCTGGCGCGCTGGCGCACCTTGCACCGCGACTATCCGGTGGCGGGCGTGAAGGAGCCGCTGCGCTTCGAGCACGAAGGCCTGGTGCTCGACGACTGGCTCGATGGGTTGCGCCTGGCCTCGACGGACTCTGGCGCGCCGGTGTGGATGTCGTTGCAGGCGAGCCGGCTGGCCACCGACAAGGGCGCACCGCGCGTCGACAAGCTGATCGGTGCGTGGATCCACGCGCTGGTCGGCAGCGCCTGCGGCGTGCCGGTGCAGGGCGTGCTCGTCGGGCGCGACGCGACGCTCACCGTGCAGGCCATGCCGGCCGACCGCGCGATGGCGACCCTGCGCGACCTGCTCGACGCCTGGCGCGAGGGCATGGGCCAACCGCTGCCGGTGGCGCCACTCACCGCCCTCGCGTTCCTCGACGGCGGCAAGCCCGAGTCCGCCTACGAAGGCGGCATGTTTCTCGACGGGGAGGGCCGTGAAGCCTGCCTGGCACGCGTGTTCCCCGACTTCGAGACGCTGGCGGCCGATGGCCGCTTCGAGGAATTCGCCGAGATCCTCTACGGGCCCTTGCGCGACTGGGCGGCCACGCATGTGGCGGTCGAAATGCACGCCGCCCTGGCGGAAGGGGCGGCTGCATGAGCGAACACCTCGATCCGCTGACCTTGCCGCTGTGGGGCAGCCGCCTCATCGAGGCCAGCGCCGGCACGGGCAAGACATGGACCATCGCGGCGCTCTACCTGCGGTTGGTGCTGGGCCATGGCGAGGCCGATGCCGACGGCACATCGACCGGCTACCTGCGCCCGCTGGTGCCGTCCGAGATCCTCGTGATGACCTTCACCCGCGCGGCGACGCGCGAGCTGTCGGACCGCATCCGCGCGCGCCTGCTGCAAGCCGCGCGCTGCTTCCGCGGGGAGGCGGTGCCCGACGATGGCGACGCCTTCCTGCGCAGCCTGATCGCGGCCTACGCCGAAGGCGCGCCACGCCAGTCCGCCGCCTGGCGGCTCGCCATGGCGGCTGAGAGCATGGACGACGCGGCGGTCCACACCATCGACGCCTGGTGCCAGCGCATGCTGCGCGAGCACGCCTTCGACAGCGGCTGCCTGTTCGACGAAGAGCTCACCGCCAACGAGCGCGCGATGCTCGACGAGGCCGCGCAGGACTACTGGCGCCAGCAGCTCTACCCGTTGTCGGGCGACGCGCTGGATGCGGCGCTGTCGGTCTGGCCCGGCGTTGACGCACTGGCCAAGGATGCGCGCGCGCTCGTCGGCCAGACGCTGCCGGCGGATGCGGGGCAGGGCACCTTGGGCGCGCTGATCGACGAAACGCTGACCGCGCACCGCGCCGAACTCGCATCGCTCAAGCTCGGCTGGGCGCAGCGTGCGCAGGCGATGCAGGGCTGGATCGACGCGCAGATGGCGCGCAAGCCATGCCCCTTCGACGGCCGCCGCATGGCACCGCGGAACTACACCGGCTGGCTGAACGCGCTGGCCGCGTGGGCCGACGACCCGCGCGCGGACATGCCCGAGCTCAAGACCGGCCGCACCCGCTTCACGCCCGAGGGCATGCAAGGCGCGCTCAAGGCCAGTGCCAGCATCGACCTGCCCGAGGACTTCGCCGCTTTCGAGCAGCTCATGGCCGCGCTCGACGCGCTGCAACCCATCGATTCGGCGCTGCGCCTGCACGCCGCCGCACAGATCGCCCAGCGGCTCGCCGAGCTCAAGCGCCAGTCGGGCAGCTTCGGTTTCTCCGACATGCTGCAGCGGCTCGACGATGCGCTCGACCCCGAGCGCAACGGCGAGGCCGCGCTGCGGCTGCGCGCGCGCATGCTGGCGCAATACCCGGTCGCGCTGATCGACGAGTTCCAGGACACCTCGCCGGTGCAGTCGCGCATCTTCGATCGGCTCTATCGCATCGCGGCGAACGAGCCGTCGAGCGGCCTGCTGCTCATCGGCGACCCGAAGCAGTCGATCTACGGCTTCCGCGGCGCCGACATCCACAGCTACTTGCAGGCGCGCCGCGCCACGGAAGGCCGGCACTACATGCTCGGCACCAACCACCGCTCGACCGCGTCGGTGGTGGCGGCCGTGAACCATCTGCTGGCGCACCCGGAAACGCGCGACGGTGAGGGGGCCTTCATGTACCGCGGCGGTACGGGCGACAACCCCTTGCCCTTCGCGCCGGTCGAAGCGAAGGGGCGGAAGGAATCCTTCGTCAGCGCGGCCGGTGCCGAGCCGGCCGTCACGCTGGCCCTCGACGCCACGCTGCTCAACGCCGAGACCAGCCGGCGCCATTTCGCGGCGCGCTGCGCCGAGCGCATCGTCGTGCTGCTGAACGATCCGGAGGCCGGGTTCGCGGAGCCCAGCGGCGAATTCGTGCGCCTGCGCCCCGCCGACATCGCCGTGCTGGTACGCACCGGCAAGGAGGCCGCAGCCGTACAGCGCGAGCTGCGCCGCCGGCGCGTCGCCTCGGTTTACCTCTCCGACAAGGACTCGGTCTTCGCCAGCCCCGAGGCGCAGGACCTGCTGCACTGGCTGCGCGCCGTCGCCGAGCCGCTCGACGTGCGCCTGGCGCGCGCGGCCTTCGCGACGCGCACCGTCGGCCTGTCGATCGACGAACTTCGCGTGCTCGCGCGCGACGACGAAGCCTTCGACCTGCGCAGCGAGCAACTGCGGCAGCTGCACGGCATCTGGCAGCAGCAGGGCGTGCTGACCATGCTGCGCCGTACGCTGCACCTGTTGCAGCTGCCGACCCGCTGGCTCAGTGGCGCGGCCGATGGCGAACGCCGGCTCACCAACTTCCTGCATCTGGCCGAACTGCTGCAGGCGGCCAGCGGCCAGCTCGACGGCGAGCAGGCGCTGGTGCGGTGGCTGGCCGACCAGGTGCGCGGCGATGCAGCCGGTGGTGACGAGCAGATCGTGCGGCTCGAAAGCGACGCCGACCTGGTGAAGGTGGTGACGGTGCACAAGTCCAAGGGCCTCGAGTACCCGCTGGTCTTCCTGCCCTTCGCCAGCGGCTTCCGCGGCGTGAAGAAGGCCGGCACCTCGCACCTCAACCTGGCCGACGACGAAGGCGAACGCACGTTGCACCTGCACCTGAGCGACGCGCACATCGCCGAGGCCGACAAGGAGCGCCAGCGCGAAGACCTGCGCCTGCTGTACGTCGCGCTCACGCGGGCGCGGCATGCCGTGTGGGTCGGCTTGGCGGCGCTGAAGGAAGGCAATGCCAACGCACCGACCCTGCACCGCAGCGCCATCGGCTATGTGCTCGGCGGCATCGAGGAGCTGCTGCCGGAGCATCTGATGGAACGCATCCAGGCCGTGGTCCAGCCCTGCGCCGACATCGCGCTGGTGCCGGCCGACGACATGGCCGGACTCGGCACGACGCCGCTGCAGCCGCGAGGCGAGCCGACCGCATTGCGCGAGGTCGCGGCCTACGACGCGGACTTCGACCGGCGCTGGTCCATCGGCAGCTTCTCGGCGATGGTGCGCACGCTGCCGGCCGCATCACCCCTGCCGGGCGTGCTGGCGTCGAGCGTGGCCGCAGTGCGCAACGACGAGCCGAGCGATGTGAACGAGGGCGACACCGCAGTGAATCCGCCGCGCGCAGCGGTCGCGGCC